>JALZDI010000004.1 GCA_030862655.1 Actinomycetota bacterium
CGGCGACTCCCCGCGCGCGGCCGCGGCCCGCTCGACGAGCAGGTCGCGCACCATCGCCACGAACCGCGGGTCTGTGCCCGGGGTGGCCGCGCGGGCCAAGGGCAGGCCGAGCCGGTCGGCGGTGGCGGCGGCCTCGGTGTCGAGGTCGTAGACGACCTCCATGTGGTCGGAGACGAAGCCGATCGGCACCAGCACGGCCCCGGGCTCGCGCTCGGCCGCCAGCATCTCCAGGTGGTCGTTGACGTCGGGCTCCAGCCACGGCACCTGCGGTGGGCCGGAGCGCGAGCAGTAGACCAGGTCCCATAGCGGGGCGGTGCCGGTGCTCTCCCCGACCCGCGCGGCGACCTCGCCGGCCACCACCCGGTGCTGCCCGCTGTAGGCGTGGCCGTCCGCACCGCTGCCCGCGTCCATCGACGCGGGCACGGAGTGGGTGACGAACACCAGCCGCGACCCCGCCGGCACCTTCTTGGCCGCGTCGACGCTCGCGTCGGCGAACGGCGTCACGAACCCGGGGTGGTTGTAGTAGTGCCGCAGCCGGTCCAGCCGCGGGGCACCGTCGACGCCGCGGACCGCGTCGAAGAGGTTCTCCCGGTACTGGCGGCACCCGGAGTACGACGGGTAGGCGCTGGTCACGAAGCAGGCCGCCCGGCGTACTCCGGCGGAGGCCATCCGGGCGACCGTGTCGGTCAGGAACGGGTCCCAGTTGCGGTTGCCCCAGTAGACCGGCAGGTCGATGCCGTGCGCGGCCAGGTCGTCCTCGACCGCGGAGACCATCGCCCGGCATTGGTCGTTGATCGGGCTGCGGCCGCCCCGCTGGTAGTAGTGCTGGCCGACCTCGGCGAGGCGCTCGCGCGGGATGTCGCGGCCGCGGGTGACGTTCTCCAGGAACGGCAGCACGTCGTCGGGATGCTCCGGGCCGCCGAACGAGACCAGCAGGACCGCGTCGAAGGGTCGGACGTCGGGGGGCTGCGCGGGTTCGCGGTAAGCGTCGGCCACGGGTCTGATCCTGCCAGTCCCGGGCCGGCACGGTCAGTGCAGGCCGGACGAGGGCGGGTACGGCGCGTGCCACCCCCGACGCACCGCCACCAGCCGCCACCCGGTGCACAGCAGCGCCGGCGGGACGCTGGCCACCAGCAGCGGCGCGCCGACCTCGGTGAGGGTCACCGCGGCCGCGGCACCGGCCAGCGCCGGGATCGCGTACAGCTCCGCGCGCAGCACGACCGGGACACGGCCGGCCAGCACGTCGCGGGCGATGCCGCCGCCGATGCCGGTGAGCAGCCCCATCAGCGCGGCCGCGGCCGGGGCGAGCCCGAACTCCAGCCCCTTGAGGGCGCCGGTGACGCAGACCAGCCCGAGCCCGGCGGCGTCGAAGGCGGTCACCACGCGCTCCATCCGCTCCAGGGCCGGGTGGAACCGGAACGCCACCAGCCCGGCGACCAGCGGCGGCAGCAGGTAGCGCCAGTCGTCCAGCGCGGCCGGCGGCACGGCACCGATCAGCACGTCGCGCAGCGCCCCGCCGCCGAGGCCGGTGATCGCGGCCAGCACCAGGACCCCGAAGATGTCCAGCGCCCGGCGGACCCCGACGAGGCCGCCGGAGATCGCGAACGCGAACACGCCCAGCAGGTCGAGGGCGACGACGAACCCGCCGACGCCCGGGTCCGGGACGTCCATCGGGCGACGGTAGCGTCACCGGGAACGGTCACCGACAAGGCGGCATCCACCGGCGCGGGGGCTTGGTCCAGCACCTGGTCTGGGGTTGGATGGGCCCACCTCGTCAGTCAGCTCATGGGGAGGCATGCACATGGTCGAGCTCGAGCTCGTCGGCCTGAGCGAGGACGGCACCCGGCTGGTCCTCGCCGACGCCGGGGGCGACGAGTTCGGCGTGGCGATGGACGACCGGCTGCGCGCAGTCGTCCGGCGTGCACCTGCCCGCTCAGGCCCGTTGGAGACCTCCATGGAAAGCGCACTCCGGCCCCGCGACATCCAGGCCCGCATCCGCGCGGGAGAGCATCCCGAGGCGGTGGCGGAGATCGCGCAGGTGCCGGTCGACCGGATCATGGGCTACGCCGTCCCGGTGATGGCCGAGCGCCAGCACATCGCCGACCGCGCACAGCGCTCCGCCGTCCGCCGCAAGAACGCCGACGGGCCCGGCCGCCTGCTCGGCGAGGCGGTGGCCGAGCGACTGCGCGGGGACAACGTCGACCCCGACAGCTGCCAGTGGGACGCGTGGCGGCGCGACGACGGCCGATGGACCGTGCAGGCGCGGTTCCACGGCGACGGCGCGGAGCGCACCGGGCTGTTCATCTTCGACGCGCTCAGCCGCTACACCCTGCCCGACGACGACGACGCCCGCTGGCTGGTCGGCGAGCGGGTCGCCGAGCCCGCGGCCGAGGCCACCGACGACCCGACCGGCGAGCGGAGTGGCAGCACCCGGCGCAAGACCGTCGGCCGACGGCTGTCCGCGGTCGCCTCCGAGTACGACGCGTCGCTGTTCGACGAGCCGGACCACGGTTCCGGCGAGGCCGGCTTCGTCGGTTCCGCAGGTTCCGCGAACGGCGCGGACCACGAGGACACGGCCGACCTGAGCGAGCTCACCGCGGTCGCGGACGTGCTCGGCGCAGCCGACACCGCAGACACAGCCGACACCACGGGCGTGGTGGACGGCGGCGGCTCCGCGCCCGAGTCCGACGAACAGCCCGCCGTCCGGCACCAGCAGCCCAAGCCGGAGAAGCGCGGCCGCCGCGGCCGTGGCCGGGCCCAGGTCCCCAGCTGGGACGAGATCATGTTCGGCCAGCCCAAGGGCTGAGGTCTCGAGCTCCGCGATGTGACCGGCACCGCGCCGCTCGGGTCTGTGCAGCCCCGCTACCCGGCAGTAGTGTCCCGCCATGGCCTATCTCGTGACCGGCGCGACCGGCTTCATCGGCCGGCATCTCGTCGAGGAGCTGCTGCGGCACCGCAAGGGCGAGGTGTTCGTGCTGGTGCGCCAGGGCTCGACGCGCCGGCTCGAGCACCTGCGCCGCCGGTGGTCCGAGCCCAACCGGGTGGTCCCCGTCGTCGGTGACCTCACCAGCCCGCTGCTGGGCGTGGAGGAGCCGTGGGTCCGCGAGCACCGCGGCAGCATCGACCACCTCGTGCACCTGGCCGCGCTGTACGACATGACCGCCTCCGACGAGCGCAACGAGCAGCTCAACGTCGGCGGCACCCGCGCCGCGGTCGGCCTGGCCACCGAGCTCGAGGCCGGCTGCTTCCACCACGTCTCCTCGATCGCCGTCGCCGGCGACTTCCCCGGCGTCTACGACGAGACGATGTTCGACGTCGGCCAGCGACTGCCCTCGCCGTACCACCGCACCAAGTACGAGTCCGAGCGGATCGTGCGCGAGGAGTGCGCGGTGCCCTGGCGGGTCTACCGGCCGGCGATCGTGGTGGGCCACTCGCGCAGCGGCGAGATCGACAAGGTCGACGGGCCCTACTACTTCTTCCCGACGCTGAAGATGCTGCGCGACACCCTGCCGCAGTGGACGCCGCTGGTCGGCGTCGACCTCGGCGACACCAACGTCGTGCCGGTCGACTACGTCGCGGGCGCGCTCGACCACCTGGTGCACGCGCCCGGCCGCGACCACGAGACGTTCCATCTGGTCCATCCCGAGCCGCAGCCGACCCACGAGGTGGTCAACACGCTGGCCGCGGCCGCGAAGGCGCCGCGGTTCACCGTCCCGCTGGGCCGGGACGCGACCGGCCTGCTGCCCGCCGTGCTCGGGCGGTGGCCGCGGCAGGCTGCCGGGCTCGCGTTCCATTCACCGGTGGGCCGGCTGGCGCTGCGGCAGACGCTGGGCCGGCTCGGCATCCCGCCGGAGGTGGTCGCGCACACCGGGCTCGCGTCGACGTTCGCCAGCCGGCACACCGAGCAGGCCCTGGCCGGCACGGGGCTGGCCTGTCCGCCGCTGGAGAGCTACGCGTCGGTGCTGTGGGACTACTGGGAGCAGCACCTCGACTCGTCCACGGCCCGCGACGCCGGCGCCCGCAGTGCACTGCAGGGCCGCAAGGTCGTGATCACCGGCGCGTCCTCCGGCATCGGGCGCGCGACCGCGCTGAAGGTCGCCCAGGCCGGCGGGGTCCCGTTGATGGTGGCCCGTGGCAAGGAGGACCTCGAGGACCTGCGCGACCACATCGTGGCCACGGGCGGCGAGGCCTACGTCTACCCGTGCGACCTGTCCGACCTGCCCGCGATCGACCGGCTGACCGAGCAGATCCGCAGCGACCACGGCTCGATCGACTATGTCGTGAACAACGCCGGCCGGTCGATCCGCCGTTCGCTGCGGCTGTCGCACGACCGGTTCCACGACTTCGAGCGCACGATGCAGCTCAACTACTTCGGCGCGATCCGGCTGGTGATCGGCCTGCTCGACGCGCTGCGCCAGGACCGGCGCGGGCACGTGGTCAACGTGTCCTCGATCGGCGTGCAGACCCACCCGCCGCGGTTCTCCGCCTACGTGGCGTCGAAGTCGGCACTGGACGCGTGGAGCCGCGTGGTGGCCTCAGAGCTGGTCGGCGACGGGGTGACGTTCACGACCGTGCACATGCCGCTGGTGCGCACGCCGATGATCGCGCCGACCAAGATCTACGACAGCTTCCCGACGATCACCCCGGCCCAGGCCGCCGACATGGTGATCCGGGCGATCAAGAGCCGCCCGCACGAGATCAACACCCGCCTCGGCACCGTCGGACAGGTCGGGCACGCGCTCGCGCCGAAGGCGATGTTCCGGGTGCTGCACATGGGCTACCGCGTCTTCCCCGACTCCACCGCCGCCCGCGACGACGACGGGCACGAGGACAGGACGACCCATGAGCAGCTGCTGCTCGCCCGGATCCTGCGCGGCATCCACTGGTGAGAGAGCACTAGGCGTTGTCGGACGCCTCCCACCACCGCAGCACACGCAGCACGCGGCAGGTGTTCCAACGGCTCGGGCCCGAGGGCTCCAGCTCGAACCACTGCCGTCCGGGGTACTGGGCGTAGGTGGGCCACCGACCGTCCCTGCGACGCGCCCGGCGTAGCACGTCGACGGCGTCGGCCAGCCGCCCGTCGCGTTCCGCGTCGACCGCGGCGAAGTGCTCGAGACCACGCAGCACGTCGAAGTGCCACTCGGGGAACGCGGGGAACCGGGTGCTGCCGCGGACGGCCACCGCCCCGGTGCGGTACGACTGGTACAGCCGGTGGCGGAGGAAGAACTCGTGCCCGCGCCGCATCGCCGCGCCGGTGTCGAGACGCCCGCCGGCGACGGCATAGGCGTCGAGCGCCTCGAGCGCCTGGATGCTGGTGTGGAAGGAGCCGTGCTTGCGCCTGTCCGTGCGCGTGGCGCAGTTCCAGCCGCCGTCGTCGAGCTGCTGGTCGAGCAGGTCGGCCACCACATCGTCGAGTCGCGCCGCGTCGTGACCGTGGTAGCTGGTGAGCCGCACCAGCATGCCGGTGATGCAGGTCTCCGGCACCCGCCACCGCGCCTGCCACTGCCAGAGCCGCTCGCAGCCACGCAGTGCCGCGGGGTTGCCGGGCGGCAGCCCCAGCCACAGCAGGTGCAGCAGCGTGTACGTCGTCGACGTCCACTTCGGTGAGTAGACGCCGTCGCCCCAGCCACCGTCGCCGTTCTGGGCCGCGAGCAGCCTCGCGCCCCAGCCCTCGGCGGCGACCCGGGCCCGTTCCGACGCGACCTCCTGCGCGCGAGCACCGTCGAGGTCGCGCAGCACCCGCCAGCGGACCGCCGGGTCGCCCTCGAGCAGCCATGCCCGCAGGTCCGCGTCCACCTCCTGCATGCCGCCATCGTCGGCCGGCGTGTCCTCTCTGTCGACCGCCCCCGCGGGCCCAAAGGCCTCGAACCCGGCCTAAACCGCGCGCAGCCGAGACGAGAAGGGGCCCGTTCGGTCCCTACACAGCGCCCGGTTCGAGGTCCATGGTGCAGGTAGATGGTCAGCAGGCACACCTGCCTGCGCGACGAGGGAGGGTGCACGATGTCGCATGCCGTTGGATATCCCGTGCAGGTGCGTGGCCGGCTCGACCCGAGCCTGAGCCGGTGGCTGTGGCTGGTCAAGTGGCTGCTCGCGATCCCGCACTACGTCGTGCTGGCGTTCCTGTGGGTGGCGTTCGTGGTGCTGAGCGTGGTCGCGTTCTTCGCCATCTTGTTCACCGGCAGGTACCCGCGCTGGATCTTCGACTTCAACGTCGGCGTGCTGCGCTGGACCTGGCGGGTCGACTACTACGCGTACGCCGCGCTCGGGACAGACCGCTACCCGCCGTTCAAGCTGGCCGACGACCCGGACTACCCCGCCCGCCTGGAGGTGAGCTACCCCGAGCACCTGTCCCGCGGGCTGGTTCTGGTGAAGTCGTGGCTGCTGGCCATCCCGCACTACCTGGTGGTCGGGCTCTTCGTCAGCGGCGGCACGTACGTCGCCGTCGTCTCCGGCACCGACGAGGTCACCATGCGCTCGGCCGGACCGGGACTGATCGGCATCCTGGTGCTCATCGCCGCGGTCGTCCTGCTGTTCACCGGCCGCTACCCGACGGGTGTGTTCGACTTCGTCCTCGGCATGAACCGCTGGCTGCTGCGCGTCGCGGCCTACGCCGCGCTGATGACCGACGTCTACCCGCCGTTCCGTTTCGACGGCGGCGGTGACGAGCCCGGCACCGTCGACGTGTCCGAGCCACCGCAGGCGTCGCCGGAGAGCGCCGGCTGACCCGACCCTGTACCGACCGGAGCCCCCGCTGGCGCGACTCGCAGCGGGCGCCGATGATCGGGGCATGCCCGCCACGGTCACGCGCAC
Source organism: Actinomycetota bacterium (assembly GCA_030862655.1). The sequence continues at coordinate 6,811 of JALZDI010000004.1, forward strand.
GCAGGTACTCGCCTTCCGGGTCCGGGTCCAGCAGCTGGACCGGGAGGCCGGGGCCCTCGCCGACACCGCCGTGCTCGACCTGGGTGTGCAGGACACCGGCCCCGACGGCGGGTTGTGGGCGCTCGCCAACCGCGGTGTCGACGTGTCGGCGCTGGCGGGGGACGAGCTGGTCACGGTGTGGACGCTGCGCGGGGCGCCGCACCTGTACCTGCGCGCCCACCTGGCCTCGGTCGCCGCCGCGGTCCAGCCGTACTCCGACGCCGACGCCGGCAAGCGGATCTTCGACGCGGCCAGGCCGTTGAAGGCAGCGGGCATCGGCAACCTCGAGGCCCTCGACACGGTCGCAGACGTCATGCGGTCCCTGGTGGACCGGCCGATGGCCAAGGGCGAGGTGTCGACCGAGCTGACCGCCCGGGTGAGCCCGCCGTACCTGCGGTTCTGCATGCCCTGCAACGCCACCCACGTCTACGAGCAGCCCTTCCGGCTGGCCACCCTGCGGGCCGGACTCGAGCTGCAGACGCGAACATCGCCGCCGGTGCTGCAGCCGATCCCCGGCTTCCGCCGCAGCGAACAGGCGTCCGTGCGGCACGACGTCATCCGCACCTACCTGCGGCTGCTCGGCCCGGCGACGCACAGGCACGTCGCGGACTACCTCGACGCCCCGGTGAAGGAGGTCCGGGCCCGTTGGCCCGAGGACGCCACCGAGGTGGCGGTCGACGGCGAGGCCCGCTGGGTGCTGGCGGCCGACGCCGAGCGGCTGGCGGAGGCCGTGCCTGCGGCGGTTCGGCTGCTGGGACCGTTCGACCTGTTCCTGCAGGCCAAGGACCGGCTGCTGCTGGTGCATGACGAGGCCAGGGCCAAGGCGCTGTGGCCGGCCCTCGGGCGCCCCGGGGCGGTGCTGGCGGGCGGGGAGGTGGCCGGCCTCTGGCGGCCCCGCAAGTCGGGCGACCGGCTGCGGGTGCTGGTGACCCCGTGGACCCACGTGTCGGCGAGTCTGCGGCACGGCGTGGAGGAGCAGGCCGAGCGGCTCGCGGTCATCCGTGGCGCACGGCTGGCGGGCATCGAGTTCAGCGACTGAGGCCCTGCGTCAGCCGGTGCCTCCACCTCCCGGCAGCCCGTCGTTCTGCCAGACCTTGGTGCCGCCACGGAACGACGTCCGATCCGGCGCGACGACAGTGCCGAGCACGACCAGGCCGGCGGCGAAGGTCAGGATGGCTGCGACGAACGCCCAGTCGGCCGCGGTCGTCAGGATGACGATGACCGTGGCCGGAGTGGCGACGAGGAGGAGGAACAGGCCCACGAGGGCTCCGAGGCGCAGGCGACGGTGGTGCGGTCGGTGGCCGGAACGTCCGGATCCAGAAGCGGGTTCTCGGCGCATGGCTACACCCCTTCAGCCCGGGTCCCATCCTACGCCTGCCGTTGACATCCTCCTGCCGCCGGCGTCCGATGTAGGCATGAACCCCACGTCGCGGCTGCGACGCCTGCTGCGCTTCCTGGCCCGGCGCCTGCCGGGTAGACATCGGGTACCCGCCGGGGCTTCGCGTCGACGTCCCGGCGACGGGGGTCGGCGTCGCGGCGACGGTGGTGCCGGGGTCCGCGAGCCCCGCCGACCGCAGCCGAGGCCACCTGCGGTGGGCGCCACGGCCGACCCCGCACCGGAGCAGTTCCTGGACCTTCCGCGCGGCTAGCCCGATCGGGCTAGTCCGACCGACCGTGTGCCTGCCGGCCCTACTTGCCGGGAGGCACGATCTTGGTCTGCTTCGCCTCCGTCTTGGCGTGCTTGGCGGCGCGCTTCTCCTTCAGAGACTTGCCCACCTTCTTGGACATGTGTCCCGGACGCGACTTGTCGGCCATGGCTGCTCCCTGAATCCGAAGCCCGGCGGCTTCGTGTGCCCCGAACACTACGCCTTCGTCCCGTCGAGAACGAGCGAGTCAAGCCTCAGCCGGGTTCGGGTCCGGTGGCGACCGGGCGGGTCGGGTCGGTGATCCAGCCGCTCCAGGAGTCGGCGTACAGCTCGGCACCGTGCACCCCCGCCACCTCCAGCGCGAGGATCGTGTGCGCCGCGTTGACGCCGGAGCCGCAGTAGGCGCCGACCCTTCCCCCGGCGTACCCCGCCTTCTCGAACCGGGCCAGCAGCTCGTCGTGCGGCAGCATCCGCCCGTCGTCGTCGATGTGCTCGGTCGTGGGCAGGTTGACTGCGCCGGGCACGTGGCCGGCGACCGGGTCGACGGGCTCGGACTCGCCGGCGTACCGCTCCACCGCGCGTACGTCGAGCAGCAGACCCTCGCCGGCGACCGCTACCGCACCGGCGGCGTCCAGCAGCGGCATGCCGCCCGGCCGGGCCACGAAGTCGCCGTCGCCCCGCGACGGCGGGTCGGTGCTCACCGGCTCCCCCTCCTCGACCCAGGCCGGGTAGCCGCCGTCGAGGACGCGGACGTCGTCGTGCCCGAAGTACCGCAGCAGCCACCACGCGCGCGCCGCGGAGCTGCCGCCCTGGGCGTCGTAGACGACCACCGGGTGCTCGTCGTACACCCCGCACCGGCGCATCAGCGCCTGGAACTCGCCCTTGTCGGGCAGCGGGTGCCGGCCGTGCACGCTGCGGTGCCCGTGCGGCGCCGCCAGGTCGTCGTCGACGGAGACGAAGTGCGCCCCCGGGATGTGGCCGGCGCGGTACGCGGCGCGCTCGGGGCCGGCGAGCGTCCAGCGCACGTCCAGCACCGCGACCGGGGTCCTGGCGTCCAGCAGCGCGCGCAGGTGCTCGGCGCCGATCAGCGGGGTCATCGTCATCACGGGCCTCCGTACTCGTCGAACGGCACGTCTGCGTCCCCTCCGACGATAGTCGCGCCGGCCCGCGTGACCACCCCCGAAGAGACGACCCGCCGATCTCCCCGGCTCACGGGGCGTCGACGAGCAGCGGGACGTACATCTCCTCCGCGGTCAGCGACCCGTGCAGGCCGACCAGCGACGCCTCGTGCGGGAACTTGTGGCTCGACAGCACCGCCACGTCGTCCACGCACGCCACCACCAGGTCCCCGATGCGGGGCTCGACCTCACGGCGTAGCGGTCCGAACCAGCCGGCCTGCACCGCCTCGTCGCGGGTCAGCACCAGCACCGCGTCGCCGAACCGCGCCCGCCAGCGCTGCGCCACGTCCTCGACCGCACCGGAGCGGCAGTACAGGTGCCGGAACCGCGCCTCCCCGCCGAGCAGCGCCAGCCCCTCGGTGAGGTCGGGCTCGGCGTCGACGTCGACCCGGCCGGCCTCGGCCACGTCGACCATCCCGTGGTCGGCGGTCACCAGCAGCACCGCGTCGTCGGGGATGACCTCGCGCAGCCGCTGCGCGAACGCGTCGACCGTGGCCAGCTGGTGCCGCCACGCCTCGGAGCGGCAGCCCTCCCGGTGCCCGGTCGCGTCGAGGTCGGCGTCATAGACGTAGACCAGCGAGGGAGTGGCCTGCGCGGCGCGGACCGCCTCGGCCAACCGCTCACCGGCGCTGTCGGCACCGGCGAACTCCGCCCCGCGCTGGCTGGCCACGGTCAGCCCGGTGCCCTCGAAGCCGCTCTTGGTGACCACGGTGGTGGCGATCCCCGCCCGCGCCGCCGCGGCCAGCGCGGTCGGGTGCGGCTGCCACTCCTCGGCGTCGACCGACGAGTCCCAGCGCAGCGCGTTCAGCAGCCTGTCGGTGCCGGGGATCCGGCTGGTGTAGCCGACCACGCCGTGCGCACCGGGCGGCAGCCCCACGCCCAGCGAGGTCAGGCTGGTGGCCGTGGTGGAGGGCACGCCACAGGTCAGCTCGCGTCGGCTGAGTGTGGACAGGTACGGCGCGTCCGCGGCGTGCCGCTCCAGCAGCCGCTGTCCGAGGCCGTCCACCAGCAGCAGCACGATGCGCCGCGCCGGCGGCAGCGCCAGCACGTTGTCGGCGGGCCCCGTCCCGTCGAGGACGGCGGTGGCCGAGGGCACCAGGTCGCACAGCGACGCCGTGCCGTAGGCCGGGGCGACCAGCGGCCAGGTGCTCGACCCCGCGCTCACCGCACCGTGGTGGTCGCGGCCGACAGCGACTGGGCGAAGGTCAGCAGCCTCGCCACCGCGTCGGCGCCGTCGGCGGTCGCGCTCATCCGCAGGGAGAAGTCGTCGGCGGTCATCGTGCCGGCGTACCCGTGGTCGGCCTCACACTCGGGGTCGCCGCAGCCGGCGGGCTCCAGATCGACCCGGTTGACCGCGCCCCAACCGATGGTCAGCACCGCCTCGTTGGCCTCCGGCTGGCGCGACGGCTGGCCGGCGTAGCTGGCCGGGTCGGCCACCATCCTGTTGGTCACCACGGAGCGGATCGTGGACAGCGGCACCGCCTCGGTGGAGGTGGAGGCGTACGGCGAGGGCAGCAGGTCGTCCGGCGGGTGCTCGTCGGTGTGCGCGACCAGCAGCCGGGTCGGGGTCAGCACCACCACGGTCACGTGCCGGCGCACCTCGTCGTCGCGGTCGAACGTGGGCTCGTGGTGCAGCACGAAGTCGACCACGGCCTCGCCGGCGACCGCACCGTCGACGGCCTCGGCAACCACCGTCGGGTAGTAGCCGCACTGCACGATCGCCTCCCGGAGACGGTCGGCCTGCGCGGACTTGGTGCTCGAGGGCGTTCGGTCTGCCATGCCTCTCAGTCTGTCACGCCCTCAGTCGGGGAGCGTGTCGCCCGGTGGGACGCTCAGCCGGCGCACGAACCAGTCGCTGCGCGCGGAGCGCACGGGTGCCAGCCGGCAGGTGGCCGCGAGCACGCTCAGGTCGTGGGCGCCGGCCAGCACCAGGCCGCAGTCGAGCGCGGCGACCTCGGGCAGGTCGTTCTTCAGCCGGGCCAGCCGCTGCAGCAGGTCCTCGACCCGGTGTACGTCGACCTGCTCGCTGCCCCGATATCCGAACAGCAGCGGCGAGGCCTTGATCTCGCGGACCATGGCCGCGGCGTCGGTGTCGGTCACCGGCGGGATGCGGTAGGAGCGGTCCTCCAGCAGGTCGGAGGGGGCTCCCGCGACGCCGAAGGAGATGATCGGGCCGAACAGCGGGTCCTCGATCGTGCTCATCGACAGCGGGATCCCCGGCGGTGCCATCCGCTGCACCACGAAGCCCGCGGACGCGGGGTCGTCGATGATCTCGTTGAGCGTGTCCCAGGCGTCGCGCATCTCGGTCTCGTCGTCGACGTTGCGCCACACGTGCGAGAGGTCGGGACGCTGCTGCAGGTGCGGGGCGGTCGCCTTGAGCACGACGTCCCATCCCAGCTTGGTGCCGGCCGCGACCGCCTCGTCGTAGGAGCCGACCTCGATCCGCGGCCACAGCCGGATGCCGTAGACGTCGAGCAGCTCGGCGAGCCGGTCGTGCTCGAGGTCGACGGCCTCCTCCTTGCCCAGCCAGTCCCCCACCAGCCGGTGCGCCCTGCGTACGTCGACGTCCTCGTAGGCGGCGATCTGTCCGGCGTCGCGCTGTCGCCACAGCGAGTACTTCACCACGCAGCTGAGCGCGCGCACCGCGGACTCGGGCGCCGGGTACGACGGCACCGAGCCGCGGCCGGCGGCGCCCTCCACGTCGGGAACCCGCAGCAGCTCCGGCACGCCCTCGCTGGCCAGGAACGTCGACAGCAGCGGCTTGTCGGACTGCTCGCCGATCGCCGCCAGAACGTCGGCGACCTGCTCGCCGGTGGTGTTCAGCGGCGGGATGAACACCGCGACGACGGCGTCGACGTCGGGGTCGTCGATAGCCTTGTCGAGCGCCTGCTCGAAGTCGTCGGCGGTCGCCTCGGCGCCCAGCGCGACCGGGTCGCGAACCTGCAGACCGGCCGCGGCGGCGGCGTCGGTGGCGAGCAGCCCGAGCGCGTCGGAGTTGCCGACCACCGCGACCCGCGGACCGCGCGGCAGCGGCTGGTGCGCGAGCAGCTGGGCGACGTCGAACATCTCGTCGAGGGTGTCGACGCGGATCACCCCGGCCTGGTGGAACATCGAGTCGATCGCGGCCTCCGGCGCGGTGGTGGCGCGCACCGCGTGCCCGACGGGCACGCCCTGCGTGGTCCGCCCGGACTTCACCGCCACGATGGGCTTGCGCATGGCGACCCGGCGGGCGATGCGACTGAACTTGCGCGGGTTGCCGATCGACTCCAGGTAGAGCAGCACGACCTCGGTGTCGTCGTCCTCCTCCCAGTACTGCAGCAGGTCGTTGCCGGACACGTCGGCGCGGTTGCCGGCGCTGACGAACGACGACAGGCCCAGCCCGCGGCGTCCGACGGTCTCCAGGATCGCGACTCCCAGGGCCCCCGACTGGCAGAAGAACCCCACCCGGCCGCGGGGCGGCATCAGCGTCGACAGGGACGCGTTCAGCGCCTCGTCGGGGTGGGTGTTGATCACGCCCAGGCAGTTCGGCCCGACAAGGCGCAGCCCGTAGGACCGGGCCATGCCGACCAGCCGGCGCTGCTTCGCGCGCCCCTCCTCGCCGGTCTCGGCGAACCCGCTGGAGATGACGATCAGGCCGTGCACGCCCTTGGCCGCGCAGTCGAGGATGACCTCCTCCACGGCGTCGGCCGGCACCGCCACCAGCGCCAGCTCCACCGAGTCGGGGATGTCCTGCACGTTCGCGAACGCGGGCAGCCCGGCGACGGCCTCGGCGTAGGGGTTCACCGCGAACACCCGGCCGGTGTAGCCGCCGAGCACGAGGTTGCGCACCATCGTCTGGCCGATCGTGTCCTGCCGGCGGCTGGCGCCGATGACCGCGACGCTGCGCGCGTTGAAGAACCGGTGGATCGACCGGGACTCGGCCCGGTGCTCGCGGCCCTGCATCACGCCGACGGAGGTGTCGGTGGGGTCGATGCCGAAGACCAGCCGCAGCACGCCGTCCTCGTAGCCGCCGTCCACGTGGTAGCCGGCCTCGCGGAAGATCTGGATCATCCGCGAGTTCTCCGGCAGGACCTCGGCGACGAACCGGCTCATGCCCTTCTCCCGGCCCGCCTGGGCGAGGTGCTCGAGCAGCAGCTGGGCCAGACCGCGGCCCTGGTGGGCGTCCTCGACCAGGAACGCGACCTCGGCCTCCTCCTCGTCGATGCGGTCGTAGCGTCCGACGGCGATGATCTGCCCGGCCAGCGTGACCACGAACGCCACCCTTGCGTCGTGGTCGACGTGGGTGAACCGCTCGACGTCGCGGTCGGACAGCGTCGGGTAGGGGGCGAAGAACCGCAGGTACTTCGACTCCGGCGACACGCGCTCGTAGAAGCTGACCAGCCCGGCGGCGTCGTCGGGCTTGATCGGGCGCAGGTGGGCGGCCCGGCCGTCCAGCAGCAGGACGTCCGCCTCCCAGTGCGCGGGGTACGCCGTGTCCACCACGGTCGAGAGACTAGCCCCTGTCCTCGTCATACCTAGACTGCCGACCATGACGAACTCCGCAGTCGCGCGCGAAGAGTCCGACTCCACGCACGCCTTCCGGCAGGCGCGGGACTTCCTGCTGGCCCACCGCGAGGACTACGAGACCGCCTACCGCGAGTTCCGCTGGCCGGCCCTGGACCGGTTCAACTGGGCGCGCGACTGGTTCGACCGGCTGGCGATGGAGCAGCCCAACAGCACCGCGCTGTGGGTGGTCGAGGAGGACGGCAGCGAGGAACGGGTCGGCTTCGCGCAGATGGCCGACCGGTCGCGGCAGGTCGCCGGCTGGCTCGCGGATCAGGGGGTACGCCGGGGCGACCCGGTGCTGCTGGTGCTCGGCAACTGCGTGCCGCTGTGGGAGTGCATGCTGGCCTGCATCCGGCTCGGTGCGGTGATGATCCCGGCGACCACGCAGCTGGCGCCGGCCGACGTCCGCGACCGCGTCAGCCGCGGGCACGCGCGATGCGCGGTCGCGCACTCCGAGGACGTGGACAAGTTCTCCGACCTCCCCGCGGACGTGGTCCGGGTGGCCGTCGGCGACCCGGTGGAGGGGTGGGCGGCGTACTCCTCGTCGTACGGCTGGGACGGCGAGCCGCCCGCCGACGCCGACACCCGGGCCGACGAACCGCTGCTGCTGTACTTCACCTCGGGCACCACGTCGCTGCCGAAGCTCGTGCAGCACACGCACGCGTCGTACCCGGTCGGGCACCTCTCGACGATGTACTGGATCGGACTGCAGCCCGACGACGTGCACCTCAACATCTCCTCGCCGGGCTGGGCCAAGCACGCGTGGTCGTGCCTCTTCGCGCCGTGGAACGCCGGGGCGACGATCCTGGTCTACAACTTCCGGCGCTTCGACGCAGAGGCTCTGCTGGCGGTGATGAAGCGGTGCGAGGTGACGACGTTCTGCGCGCCGCCGACGGTGTGGCGGATGCTGGTGCAGCAGGACCTGTCACGGCACGAGATGCCGCTGCGCGAGGTCGTCGGCGCGGGTGAGCCGCTGAACCCCGAGATCATCGAGTCGGTGCAGCGGTCGTGGGGGCTGACGATCCGGGACGGCTACGGGCAGACCGAGACCACCGCCCAGGTCGGCAACCCGCCCGGTGCGCCGGTCCGGCTCGGGTCGATGGGCCGGCCGCTGCCGGGCTACGTGATCTCCCTGGTCGACCCGGTCAGCGGCGAGGTCGGCTCCGACGGGGAGGTCTGCGTCGAGCTCGCGCGGCGCCCGCTGGGGCTGATGGTGGGCTACCGCGACGACGCCGAGCGCAGCGCCGAGGCGATGCGCGAGGGCTTCTACCACACCGGCGACGTGGCCAGCGTGGACGACGACGGCTACGTCACGTTCGTCGGCCGCGCCGACGACGTGTTCAAGGCCAGCGACTACCGGATCAGCCCGTTCGAGCTGGAGAGCGTGCTGGTCGAGCACCCCGCCGTGGCCGAGGCCGCGGTGGTGCCGGCGCCGGACCCGGTGCGCCTGGCCGTGCCGAAGGCGTACGTCGTGCTCGCCGCGGGCCACGACGCCGGGCCCGACCTCGCCGCCGACATCCTCGCGTTCACCCGCGAGCACCTCGCGCCGTACAAGCGCATCCGGCGGCTCGAGTTCGTGCCGGACCAGGACGGGCTGCCCAAGACCATCTCGGGCAAGATCCGCCGGGTGGAGCTGCGCGCCGCGGAGCAGGAGGACCGCTCGGCGCACGAGTACACCGACTGACAGGCACACCGCCCCGGAGGCCGAGTCCTCCGGGGCGGCGCGGTTTGGGTGGTCAGCGTGACACGGCGCTGGCCGGTCACCTCACCGTACCGGTCATCGGACCCTGTGGTGACCCCTCATCTGCGTGGGACCGCCACCGCTGCCCTCGGCGGTGCCGGTGACCGTCGACTGGCTGTCGGCGTACACCAGCGTCGCGTGCGCCACGGCGTCGGACATCTGGTCCAGACCGGGGATCGACACGTTGCGGAAGTCGTCGCACTCCGCGTGGTAGCAGGGGTCGTAGGCCACACCGGCCGTGCCACCGTAGACCGCCGCCTGTTCCTCGGTCTTGATCCCCTCGGCACCGGTGAACAGGCCACCGGCGGGTACCCCGGCGTTGATGAACGCGTCGTAGTCCGAGCGTCCGTCGAACTGCGTCGGCTCGGAGGCCAGACCCTGCGAGGCGAAGTACGCGTTGAACGTGTCCTCGATGTGCCCGCTGCCCGTGGGGCCCGCGACGCCGAATGTCGACCCGTCACCGTCGTACACGAACCGGACGAAGTTCGGCGAGCCCACCATGTCGAAGTTGAGGTACAGCATGATGTCCTTCAGCGCGCGTGCGCTGAGGGAGTCGACGTAGTGCTGCGAGCCGATCAGGCCCGACTCCTCGGCTCCCCAGAAGGCGAACCGGACTGCGTTCTCGGTCTCCTCCTGGTCGGCGAGCTGCTCGGCGGTCTCCAGGATGGCCCCGACGCCCGAGCCGTTGTCGTTGATGCCAGGACCCTCGAGGACCGAGTCCAGGTGCGCCCCGGCCATCACGGTGCGGTCGGTGCGGCCCCAGGTGGAGTCGGCGATGACGTTCTCGGTGGGGATGTCCTCGGTCACGGAGACGTCGGTGCTCATCGTGGCGGTGGAGCCCTCCGCGGCCACGAGCTCCTCGCCGAGGGCGAACGTGGTGCCGAGCACGGGGATGCCCACCTGCGGCTGGCTGAGCGTGCCGCTGAGCAGTTCGGTGCGGCCCTCCTGGCCCTCGTTGAAGATGATCGCGCCGACCGCACCCGCGGCCGCGGCGTTGTCCGCCTTCTGCCGGAAGGTGCAGGTGCCGCGCTGGATGACCGCGATGTTGCCCGCGGTGAAGCCGGCGAAGTCAGTGGCCTCGCATCCGCTGGTGGACCCGGACTGGGCCGGCGGGGGCAGGGTCACGTCGACGGCCTGGAGCGCACCGGTCGCGGTGCCCGTCCCGGAGTACTCCATCACGAGGAAGTCCTCCTCGTCGACGTACGGTTCGCTGGGCCCGGCAGGGCTGAGAGCCAGCGTGCTCGGCCCCTCCTGGCGGAACAGGTCGAAGGTGAACTCCTGCCGCGCCACGGTGTAGCCCGCGTCCTCGAGGGCCTCGGCCACGTAGTCGGCCGAGGCGTCGTACCCGGGGGTGCCGCTGGCCCGGGTGTCGTCGTTCCGGTTCGCGATCCTCTGCAGCGCGCGCTGATGGTCGCGTACGCCCTCGACTGTGACCTCGTCGCGGAGCTCGGTGGTGTCGGTGGGCGCTGCGGCGAACGCCGGCGCGATGAGGGCGGCCGTCAGGACGGTTCCCGCCCCGACCGCGACAAGGGTTGATGGTCTGTGCACGAAGGGTCTCCTCGCTCTGAGCTGTGCCCCCGGATCGGCCGTGATGACGGCCCACGCGGCTCGTATCCTGCCACCGCGCAGCCCCGTCTGGACAGATCCCGTTACCTCCATGTGACCCGGACTTCCGCCGGGCCGCAAGGTGTGGCGCTGTCCGGTGGGTGTGGTGGTGACGACGGTGTGTCCAGACCGCCCAGCAGTGCGGCGGACCGGGTCCAGCTCACCCGCGCCCAGCACCGAGGCTGTCTCGAACATGTGTTCGCGTATACCGGAGGACGCCGACGCCTGGCAACCGGGAGTCCACAGAGACGCGCGGGCCTCGCCGCCGGGGTGTGGGTCGCTGCCGCGCCGCGCGGCCGCGAGCGTGGACAATGGCCTCGACCACCCGATCCCCGCAGGAGATGCGCCCGAGATGGCCCGCCGTACCAAGCAGTCCGCTCCCCCGCCCGAGGACTTCGAGGAGCAGATCCTCGACATCGACGTCGGCGAGGAGATGCGCTCCAGCTTCCTGGAGTACGCCTACTCGGTGATCTACTCCCGCGCTCTCCCGGACGCGCGCGACGGGCTCAAGCCGGTGCAGCGGCGGATCCTCTACACGATGTCGGAGATGAACCTGCGTCCCGACCGCGGACACGTCAAGAGCGCCCGGGTGGTCGGCGAGGTGATGGGCCGGCTGCACCCGCACGGCGACGGCGCGATCTACGACGCGCTGGTGCGGATGGTCCAGTGGTGGTCGATGCGGCTGCCGCTGGTCGACGGGCACGGCAACTTCGGCTCTCCGGACGACCCGCCGGCGGCGATGCGCTACACAGAGTGCCGGATGGCGCCGGGCACGCTGCCGATGACCGACTCGATCGACGAGGAGACCGTCGACTTCCGTCCCAACTACGACAGCCGCGAGCTGGAGCCGTCGGTGCTGCCGGCCGCGATCCCCAACCTGCTGGTCAACGGGGCGTCGGGCATCGCTGTCGGCATGGCCACCAACATCGCCCCGCACAACCTGGTCGAGGTGGTGCAGGCGCTGCGGCACCTGATCAAGCACCCGAAGGCCACCGTCGACGACCTGATGCGGTACGTCCCCGGACCCGACCTCCCCACCGGCGGCAAGATCGTCGGCCTCGACGGCATCCGCGACGCCTACGAGACCGGCCGGGGGTCGTTCCGGATGCGCGCGACCGCGCGGGTCGAGAACGTCACCCCGCGCCGCAAGGGCATCGTGGTCACCGAGCTGCCCTACCAGGTCGGCCCAGAGAAGGTGGTCGAGCGGATCAAGCAGCTGGTGCAGTCCAAGAAGCTGCAGGGCATCGCCGACGTCAAGGACCTCACCGACCGCGAGAAGGGCATGCGGCTGGTGATCGAGGTCAAGAACGGCTTCCGCCCCGAGGCGCTGCTCGAGCAGCTGTACAAGCTGACGCCGATGGAGGACTCCTTCGGCATCAACACCGTCGCGCTGGTCGACGGCCAGCCACGCACGCTCGGGCTCAAGCAGCTGCTCGACGTGTTCCTGCAGCACCGGTACGACGTGGTGCGGCGCCGGTCGCACTTCCGCCGCACCAAGGCCCAGGACCGGCTGCACCTGGTCGAGGGGCTGCTCATCGCCATCCTCGACATCGACGAGGTCATCCAGCTGATCCGGTCCAGCGACAACGCCGAGCAGGCCCGAGGACGGCTGATGCAGGTGTTCGACCTGACCGAGACCCAGGCCAACTACATCCTCGACATGCCGCTGCGCCGGCTGACGAAGTTCTCCCGCATCGAGCTGGAGAAGGAGCAGGCCGAGCTCCAGCGCACCATCGAGGAGCTCACCGCGATCCTCGAGGACGAGAAGCTGCTGCGCAAGGTCGTCTCCGACGAGCTCGCCGAGGTGGCCAAGCAGCACGGCACCCCGCGGCGCACCGTGCTGCTGGAGTCGGCCGGCATCGCTCAGAGCGCCGCGACGGCATCGGCCGCCATGCCGCTGGAGGTCAGCGACGACCCCTGCTTCGTGCTGATGTCCTCGGCCGGCCTGCTGGCCCGCACCACCGACCGGGACCCGCTCGGCGACGGCGGCGGCCGGGCCAAGCACGACGTCGTGGTCAGCGCGGTGCCCGCGACCGCCCGCGGCCAGGTCGGCGCGG
>JALZDI010000196.1 GCA_030862655.1 Actinomycetota bacterium
CCTGCCCCGCGCCACCACCGAGCAGGCCTGCCGCGCCGAGGACATCGCGGTCTGGCACGACCCGCACAACGAGGATCCCGCGTTCGCCCGGGTGCGGGTGCGCCGGCGCGTGCTGCCGGTGCTCGAAGCCGAGCTCGGGCCGGGCGTGCCGGAGGCGCTGTCCCGCACCGGGCGGCTGCTGCGCGACGACGCCGACGCCCTGGCCGCGCTGGCCGCCGTCGCCCACGAGGACTGCCGGACCGCGGGCGACCTGCTGAGCACCGACCGGCTGGGGGAGATGCTGCCCGCGGTGCGCCGGCGGGTGCTGCGCCGCGCCGCGCTCGAGGCCGGCTGCCCGGCCACCGACCTGACCGCCGGACACGTGGCGGCGGTCGACGATCTGGTGACCCGCTGGCGGGGCCAGCAGCGGGTCGACCTGCCGGGGGCTGTGCGCGCCGTACGCGACCGGGGCACGCTGCGGCTGGACCGGTCCGCTGTGGCAGGCTGACGTCGTGGACGCCGAGCACGTCGATAACGACCTCGCCAAGACCCTGTTGTCACCGAAGCAGATCCAGGACCGGCTCGGCGAGCTGGCCCGCGACATCGGGCGCGACTACGAGGGCCGCGACCTGCTGCTGGTCGGAGTCCTCAAGGGCGCGGTGATGGTGATGGCCGACCTGGCCCGGGCACTGCAGAGCCACGTCGAGATGGACTGGATGGCGGTCTCGTCCTACGGCTCGGGTACGACGAGCTCCGGAGTCGTGCGCATCCTCAAGGACCTCGACACCGATATCAGCGGCCGGCACGTGCTGGTCGTCGAGGACATCATCGACACCGGTCTGACCCTGTCCTGGCTGATCGCCAACCTGCGCTCCCGCGGCCCGGAGTCGGTGGAGATCTGCACCCTGCTGCGCAAGCCGGACGCGCTGCGGATGTCGGTCGACGTGAGCTATGTCGGCTTCGACATCCCCAACGAGTTCGTGGTCGGCTACGGCCTCGACTTCGACGAGCGCTACCGCAACCTCGACTGTGTCGCCACACTGGCCCCGCACGTCTACTCCTGACCCGGTCGGCGCCACCCGGCCGCTTTGGAGTGATACTTGAGTCGTCGGTGTACCGTCGAGGGCTCAGACAGGTCTGAGCCGGGTACCAGGCCGATACCGCCGCGCGCGGCGGTCGACACTGTGGCAGGAGGAACGGAGCCCCGCTCCGGATCATGGACGTGAAGCGTTTGTTCCGTGGACCTTTGCTCTGGATCATCCTGGGCAGCATCCTGGTCCTCACCGTCCTGCAGCTCGTGTCGTCGAGCGGTGGCTACGAAGACGTCGAGACCGCGCAGATGGTGCAGCGGATCGAGGACGGCTCGGTCAAGGACGTCACCTTCGTCGACGGCGACCAGGTCATCGAGGCCACCCTCGACGGTGGCGACAAGATCAGCGCCCAGTGGGTGATGGGCCAGCAGCGTGACCTGCTCAACCTGGTGCAGAAGCAGCAGTCGGCCGGTGAGATCGCGTCCTACGACGTCGAGGTCCCGCAGCCCAACCCGATCGTGTCGCTGCTGGTCAGCCTGCTGCCGTTCGTGCTGATCGTGCTGATCTTCCTGTTCCTGATGAACCAGGTGCAGGGCGGCGGCGGACGCATCATGCAGTTCGCCAAGTCCAAGGCCAAGCAGGTCACCAAGGACATGCCCAAGACCACGTTCGCCGACGTCGCCGGCGCCGACGAGGCGGTCGAGGAGCTCGGCGAGATCAAGGAGTTCCTGCAGGAGCCGGCCAAGTTCCAGGCCGTGGGCGCCAAGATCCCCAAGGGCTGCCTGCTGTACGGCCCGCCCGGCACCGGCAAGACCCTGATCGCGCGAGCCGTCGCCGGCGAGGCGAGCGTGCCGTTCTACTCGATCTCCGGCTCCGACTTCGTCGAGATGTTCGTCGGCGTGGGCGCCTCGCGGGTGCGCGACCTGTTCGAGCAGGCCAAGGAGAACGCCCCGGCGATCGTGTTCATCGACGAGATCGACGCGGTCGGCCGGCACCGCGGCACCGGCATGGGCGGCGGCCACGACGAGCGTGAGCAGACGCTGAACCAGCTGCTGGTCGAGATGGACGGGTTCGACGTGCGCGGCGGCGTCATCCTGATCGCGGCGACCAACCGTCCCGACGTGCTCGACCCGGCGCTGCTGCGCCCGGGCCGCTTCGACCGGATGATCGGCGTCGACGCCCCCAACATCAAGGGACGCAACGAGATCCTCACCGTGCACTCCAGGGGCAAGCCGATGGCCGAGGGCGTCGACCTGCTCGCCGTCGCCCGCCGTACCCCCGGCTTCACCGGCGCCGACCTGGCCAACGTGCTCAACGAGGCCGCGCTGCTGACCGCGCGCAGCAACGCCAAGCTGATCGACAACCACTTCCTCGACGAGGCCATCGACCGTGTGAGCATGGGCCCGCAGCGCCGGTCACACCTGATGACCGACAAGGAGAAGCGGATGACCGCCTACCACGAGGGCGGGCACGCCCTGGTGGCGGCGGCGCTGCCGGGCACCGACCCGGTCAGCAAGGTGACGATCCTGCCGCGCGGGCGCGCCCTGGGGTTCACCCAGATCCTGCCCGAGCAGGACAAGCACTCCCAGGCGCGCAGCGAGCTGCTCAACCAGATGGCTTTCGCGATGGGCGGCCTGGCTGCCGAGCAGCTGATCTTCCACGACCCGACCACCGGTGCGTCCAACGACATCGAGAAGGCCACCAAGCTGGCCCGGGCGATGGTCACCAGCTTCGGCATGAGCGAGCGGCTCGGCGCGGTCAAGCTCGGCGAGGAGGGCGGCGAGCCGTTCCTGGGCCGCGACATCGGCCACCAGCGCAACTACTCCGAGAACGTCGCCGCGATCATCGACGAGGAGGTCAACCGGCTCCTCACCAACGCGCACCAGGAGGCGTTCGACATCCTCAACGAGAACCGTGAGGTGCTCGACAACCTGGTGCTCGCGCTGCTGGAGAAGGAGACGCTGGACCGCCGCGAGATCGCGGAGATCTTCGAGGCGCTGCAGGTGCGCCCCCCACGCCCGGCCTGGACCGGGTCTCCGGACCGCTCGCCGTCGGACAAGCCGCCGGTGGAGTTCGTGCGACCCGACTCCAACGGCGACCGGCCGGGGCTGGTGGTGGGCCCCGTCGAGGGCGACTCCGACGTGCAGATCGGACCGCCGGAGAGCCCCCCGACGCCGGGGCCTCCCAACCCCGGGTCCTAGCGTGCCGCTCGACCCGATCAGCGACTACGTCCGCGACGACATCCCTGCCTTCGACCTCGACCGTGCCGAGGCGGCCGTCCGGGACCTGCTGCTCGCCGTCGGTGAGGACCCCGAGCGCGAGGGGCTGGTCCACACCCCGCGACGGGTTGCACGCACCTACGCCGAGATGTTCGCCGGCATGCGCGTGCGCCCCGAGGACGTGCTCACCACCACGTTCGACCTCGGCCACGACGAGATGGTGCTGGTCAAGGACATCGAGGTGTGGTCGATGTGCGAGCACCACCTGGTGCCGTTCACCGGCGTCGCGCACGTCGGCTACATCCCCAACGAGAAGGGGCAGATCACCGGGCTGTCCAAGCTGGCCCGCCTGGTGGACGTGTTCTCCCGCCGCCCGCAGGTGCAGGAGCGGCTGACCACCCAGGTCGCCGACTCACTGGTGGAGCTGCTCGAACCGCGCGGCACCATCGTGGTGCTGGAGTGCGAGCACCTGTGCATGACGATGCGCGGGGTTCGCAAGCCCGGCGCCAAGACCGTGACCAGTGCCGTGCGCGGGGTGATGCACAAGCCCGCCACCCGCGCCGAGGCGATGAGCCTGATCATCGGCTGATACGCGGGCATAGGGTGGTGGGCCGTGTACGCCGAACCGCCGCGCACCGTGCCCGGACTGCCCGCCCGGGGTCGCTGCCTGGTGATGGGCGTGCTGAACGTGACCCCCGACTCCTTCTCCGACGGCGGCCTGTGGCTGGAGCCGGAGCAGGCGGTCGACCACGGCCTGGCGATGCTGGACGCCGGCGCCGACCTGGTCGACGTGGGCGGTGAGTCCACCCGTCCCGGCGCGCAGCGGCCGCCGGTGGAGGAGGAGCTGCGCCGCGTGCTGCCCGTCGTACGCGCGCTGGCCGACGCCGGCGCGGTGGTCTCCATCGACACCATGCGGGCCCAGGCGGCCGAGCAGGCACTGGGCGCCGGCGCGCGCTTGGTCAACGACGTGTCGGGCGGACGGGCCGACCCCGGGATGCTGGAGGTCGCCGCCCGCGCCGGCGTGCCGTTCGTGGTGATGCACTGGCGCGGCCACTCCACCGACATGCAGCAGCGTGCCGAGTACGCCGACGTGGTCGCCGACGTGGTCGGCGAGCTGGCGACGCAGGTCGAGGCGGCCCTGGCGGCCGGGGTCAAGCCCGAGCACGTCATCGTCGACCCGGGTCTGGGGTTCGCCAAGACCGGCGAGCACAACTGGCAGCTGCTGGCCCGGCTCGGTGAGGTGGTCGCGCTCGGGTACCCGGTGCTGGTGGCCGCCAGCCGCAAGCGCTTCCTCGGGTCGCTGCTGGCCGATGCCGCGACCGGCGAGCCGCGCCCCGCGCTCGGCCGCGACGCCGCCAGCGTGGCGGTGTCGGCACTGGCC
>JALZDI010000197.1 GCA_030862655.1 Actinomycetota bacterium
GTTCGTGACCGCGTCGGTCGACCCGGGCGCGCTGCACCTGGCCGGCCCGCTCGTCGTACCCCCGGTGCCGTGGCTGCCGGTCGCCGGCGTGGCGCTGGCGCTGCTGCCCGCCGTGGCAGCCCCTGCCCCGCCCCGCGCGAGGGACCCCCGGCCGCGGGCCGAGAAGCCGACCGAGAAGGTGGCGGCGTGATCGAGTTCGACGACGTGACCCTCACCTACTCCGGGGCGACCCGGCCGACGCTGAACCGCGTCGACCTGCGCATCGACGAGGGCGAGCTGTGCCTGGTGATCGGGCGTACCGGCTCGGGCAAGTCGACGCTGCTACGGGCGGTCAACGGGCTGGTGCCGCACTTCACCGGCGGGCTGCTGTCGGGCCGGGTCTGCGTCGACGGCCGCGACACCCGCACCCACCGGCCGCGCGACTTGGCCGACGTCGTCGGCGTGGTCGCCCAGGACCCGATGGACGGGTTCGTGGCCGACGTGGTCGAGGACGAGCTGGCCTACGGCATGGAGTCGCTCGGGTTGCCGCATCCGATGATGCGCAAGCGGGTCGAGGAGACCCTGGACCTGCTCGGGCTCAGCGACCTGCGCGGGCGTCCGCTGGCCACCCTGTCGGGCGGGCAGCAGCAGCGGGTCGCCATCGGCTCGGTGCTCACCACCCATCCCCGGGTGTTGGTGCTCGACGAGCCGACGAGTGCGCTGGACCCGCAGGCCGCCGAGGAGGTGCTCGCGGCGCTGACCCGGCTGGTGCACGACCTGGGGCTGACCGTCGTACTCGCCGAGCACCGGCTGGAGCGGGTCCTGCAGTACGCCGACCGCGTCGTCTACCTGCCCGGCTCCGGCGAACCCGTGGTCTCCGGAACCCCAGGCGAGGTGATGGCGGTGTCCCCGCTGGCTCCGCCGGTGGTGGAGCTCGGCAGGGTCGCGGGGTGGTCGCCGCTGCCGATGTCGGTGCGCGACGCCCGCCGGCAGGCCGCGGGTCTGCGCAGCCGGCTCGCCGGCGCGGCCTCGGATGTGGTCTCCGACGGGGTCTCTGACCGGGCGCCGACCGGGCGCACGCATCGAGTGGCGCGAAATGGTCGGGTCGGCCGCCCGCAACCCAGCCATAACGCGCCCCTCGACGCAGGCGCGCGGCGCGACGAGGCGCTGGCGCACGCCCGCGACCTGGTGGTCAGCTACCGCGGCGTGCCCGCGCTGCGCGGCGTCGACCTGACCCTGCACCGCGGCGAGGTGGTCGCGCTGATGGGGCGCAACGGCGCCGGCAAGTCCAGCCTGCTCAAGAGCCTCGTCGGGCTGGTGCCCGCGGCCGCGGGCAGCGTCCGCGCCGGCGGCCACGACCCCGCGCGGACCAAGCCCGCCGAGCTCGTGCGGGCCGTCGGCCTGGTGCCGCAGGAGCCGGCCGACCTGCTGTACGCCGACTCGGTCGCGCACGAGTGCGCCGCCGCCGACCGGGACGCGAAGGCCCCGTCCGGTACCTGCCTGGAGCTGTTCGCCCGGCTGGCGTCCGGCGTACCCGCCGACCGCCACCCCCGCGACCTGTCCGAGGGCCAGCGCCTCACGCTGGCGCTGGCGGTCGTGCTCACCGCCCGCCCCCCGCTGGTCCTGCTGGACGAGCCCACGCGCGGCCTGGACTACACCGCCAAGCGGCGCCTGGTCGCGGTGCTGCGCGAGCTGGTCGCGGGCGGCCACGGCGTGGTGCTGGCCACCCACGACGTGGAGCTGGTCGCCGAGGTGGCCGACCGGGTCGTCGTGCTCGGCGACGGCGAGGTGGTCGCCGACGGCCCGGCCGTCGACGTGGTCGTCGCCTCCCCCGCGTTCGCCCCACAGGTCGCGAAGGTGCTCGCCCCGCAGGCATGGCTGACCGTGGCGGACGTGCGGTCCGCGCTGGAGACCGCGTCATGACCACCAGCGCCGTCCTCACCCGCGGGCACCAGGTGGTCCGGGTGCACCGGCGGTCCGCCCTGGCGCTGACCGTCGCGTCGTTGGTGGGTCTGGTCGCGTTCGCCTGGCCGTTGTTCGTCGAGCACGGCAGCGCCCTGGACACCTCGCACTCCGCCGACGCGCCGTGGCTGTTCGTGCTGCTGTTGCCGCTGCTGGCCGCCGTCGTGCTCGCGGAGCTGACCGAGGGCGGCATGGACGCCAAGGCGGTCGCGCTGCTGGGCATGCTGTCCGCCGTCGGCGCGGCGCTGCGGGCGCTCGGCCCCGGCACGGTCGGGCTGGAGCCGACGTTCCTGGTGATCCTGCTCGGCGGACGGGTGTTCGGCCGGGGCTTCGGCTTCGTGCTCGGCGCGCTGACGGTGTTCGCCGGCGGGCTGGTGACCGGCGGGATCGGCCCGTGGCTGCCGTTCCAGATGTTCGGTGCCGGCTGGGTCGGGTTCTTCGCCGGCTGCCTGCCGCGCTGCCACGGCCGGCTCGAGGTCGTCGTGCTCGCGGCCTACAGCATGGTCGCGGGCATGGCCTACGGCATGCTGCTCAACCTGTGGTTCTGGCCGTTCGCCGCCTACGGGCCCGAGGTCAGCTTCGTGCCGGGCGACCCGCTCGCGGCCAACCTGCACCGCTACCTGCTGTTCTGGCTGACCACCTCGCTGGGGTGGGACATCCCCCGCGGCATACTCTGCGCGGTGCTGCTCGTGGCGGCCGGGAGACCGGTGCTCACCGCGCTGCACCGCACCGCGCGCCGGGCGGCCTTCGACGCCCGGCCCGAGTTCGCACCGTCGGGGAGGGACTGAGCGCCGATGCAGGTCACCGTGCTCGGGACCGGCGCGGCCGACGGCTGGCCGAACCCGTCGTGTGCCTGCGCCTCCTGCGAGTCCGCGCGCTCGGCCGGGGTGCTGCGCGGCCAGACCAGCGCGCTGGTCGACGACGCGCTGCTGCTCGACTGCGGACCCGACACGCCCCGGCTGGCCGAGCAGTGCGGACGCACCCTCACCGGTCTGCGCGCTGTGCTCGTCACCCACGCCCATCCCGACCACTTCGACCCCGCGTTCCTGCTCTACCGCGGCTGGGTCACCGAAGCGCCGCTGCGGGTGCTCGGGCCTCAGGCGGTCACCGACGCATGCGCTGGGTGGCTCGGGCCCGACTCGACGGTCGTCGTCGAGCCGCTGGCGCCGGGTGACGTCGTCGACGTCGAGGGCTACCGCGTACGTGCGCTGGCGGCGCGGCACGAGGCGCCAGGCGGCGCGCTGCTGTACGACGTGACCGCGCCCGGCGGCCGGCGGCTGCTCTACGCCACCGACACCGGCCCGATGACCGACGACGACCTGGCGGTGATCACCGACGGCCCGGCCTACTCCACCGTGCTGCTCGAGCAGACCTTCGGTGACTTCACCGCGCACGGCACCGACCACCTCGACCTGGACACGCTGCCGCGGATGCTCGCCGGGCTGCGCGTGGCCGGGGCCGTCGACGAGCACACCGACGTGGTCGCGGTGCACCTGTCGCACCACAACCCGCCCCTCGTGGAACTGGCGCGCCGGCTGGACGCGTACGGCGTACGCGTCGTGCCTGACGGCACCACGCTCGGGTCGGGTCGGCCGGTACGCCCGGGGCCGCGCCGCACCCTGGTCACCGGCGGCGCGCGGTCGGGAAAGTCCCGCGAGGCCGAACGGATGCTGCTCGCCGAGCCCGAGGTCGAGTACGTCGCGACCGGGGTCGGACCGGTCGACGACGAGGCGTGGCAGCGCCGGGTCGCCGCGCACCGCGACCGGCGCCCGCAGCACTGGCGCACCGTCGAGACCCTCGACCTGGTGCCGTTGCTGCAGCAGCAGGGCCCGCCGCTGCTGGTGGACTGCCTGACGCTGTGGCTTTCCGGGGTGCTGGACCGGCTCGGCGCCTGGGCGGAGGACGCCGCCCCCCCGCAGGTCGAGAAGGAAGCCAACGCCGAGATCGACGCGCTGGCGCGGGCCTGGTCGTGCACGCGGCGGCGGGTGGTGGCGGTGACCAACGAGGTCGGCAGCGGCGTGGTGCCCTCTACGGTGGCGGGCGGGCTCTTCCGCGACCTGCTCGGCCGGCTCAACACCAGGGTGGCCGCGGAGTCGGAGCAGGTGCTGCTGTGCGTGGCCGGGCGGGTCGTCGCGTTGTGAGCCCACTGGACCCGGCGCGGCTGGCGTTCGGCACGCTGACCGCGCTGCCGGTGCGACCGCCGCGGCGGGTGGACCGTCCGGTGGCCGGCTGGGCGATGGCGCTGGCACCGCTGGTCGGGGCGCTGCTGGGCGTCGTGGTGGCGGTCGTCGGCGCTGTCCTGCTCGCGCTGGTGCTGGACCCGTGGCTGGTGGCCGTGCTGGTGATCGGGCTGCTGGGGCTGTGCACCCGGCTGATCCACTGGGACGGGCTGGCCGACACCGCAGACGGGCTCGGTAGCGGCCGGCCGGCCGGCGAGGCGCTGGAGGTCATGCGGCGCAGCGACATCGGGCCGTTCGGGGTGTTCGCGGTGCTGGTGGTGTTCGCGGTGCAGGTGGCGGCGGTGGCGTCGCTGCTCGGGTCGGCGGGGTCGCCGCTCGAGTCGGCCGGTGCCCTCGTCGCCGCGCTGGTGCTCGGCCGGTGCGCGCTGCTGGTCGCGTGCCGGACCGGGGTGCCGGGCGCGCGGAGTGAGGGCC
>JALZDI010000030.1 GCA_030862655.1 Actinomycetota bacterium
CGTCCCGGCCGTCCCGGTCGAGGATGAGCACGTCGGCCGCGACGTCGGGCAGGTGCCAGCGCAGGGTCACCGCACCCCGTCCCTGCGCCTCGGCGATCCACCAGCCGAGGCCCGCGGGCGGGCCCTTGGGGAAGCCGCCGCCCGGCAGCCGGGTGGTCGAGACCTGCCAGGGGATGTCGATCGTGTCGATCCTGGTGCGCGGGGTGGCGTCCAGGAAGTCTCGCACGTCCACGTCGTGGCCGACCCCCACGAACAGGTCGCGCGCGCCGCCCACGCTGCGCACGGTCAGCTCCACTCGCGGCCCCGCGTAGGCCAGCGCCTCCGGAGCGGTCACGATCGCCTGCCCGGGTGTGCTCAGCCGGTGCGGCCCCGTGGCCATCCGGTCGTCGGGGCCGAACGCCGCCACCAACGCGACGCCGGCCAGCACGCTGAGCACGCCCAGCGCGATGAGCGCGAGGCCTCCCAGTCGCCGCATAGCACCTCAAGCGTAGCCACGCGGGTGCTCAGAAGAGGGCGTTGGCCAGCCGTGTCCTGAAGGTGCGGACCCGGGGGTCCTCGTGGCCGACGATCTCGAAGAGCTCGACGAGGTGGGTGCGCACGCGGTCACGGTCGTCGCCGGCCACCCGGCGCACCGTGCGCACCAGCCGGTCGAAGGCGTCCTCCACGTGGCCGCCCATCAGGTCGACGTCGGCCACCTTGATCTGCGCCTCGACGTCGGCGGGGTCGGCGGCCGCGGCCTCGCGGGCCGCGTTGAGGTCGACCCCGCGGGTCCGGGCCACCAGCTGCGCGCGGGCCAGCCCGGTGCGCGCCTGCTCGTCTCCCGGCTCGGCCTGCAGCAGCCGCTGGTAGGCCGCGACCGCGGCGTCCAGGTCGCCGGCGGACAGTGCCTCCTCCGCCTCGGCGTACTTCGGGTCCGACGCGGGCTCGGCCGGCTCCTCCTCGACGGGCGCCGCGGTCCGCGGCTGCGCCCGGCCGTTCAAGCCGTTGGCGGCGGCGCTCTGCACGACCTGGTTGAGCACGTCGCGCAGATCGGCCTCGGGCACGTTCTGCTGGGCGATCGGCTGCAACTGTCCCTGCAGGGCGATCGCGAACAGCGGGACCCCGGGCACGCCGATGCTCTGCGCGATCTGCGGGTTGGCGTCGACGTCGAGCAGCGCGAGGAGGACGCGGCCCTCGAGCTCGTCGACGAGGCGGCTCAGGGTGCGCGCCAGCTCCACCGACTCCGCAGACTGCGGCGAGTAGAAGCAGACCGCGACCGGCATCTGCATCGACCGCTGCATCTCGGTCTGGAAGTTCTCGGCGGTGACGTCGACGCTGTACGCCCCGCCCAGCGAGCCTCCGGGGGTACCGCCGGCCGCGGTGCCGGGGGCCGGGGACTTCAGCGAGGACAGGTCGACGGCGCCGGGCCGCGAGAACGGAACAGTCATGCACCCATCCTAGAAGCGCGCCGGTTCGCGGTACTCCCCCCATTCGGCCCGCAGCGCGTCGCAGATCTCGCCGAGCGTCGCCTCGACCCGTGCTGCCTCCAGCATCGCCGGGATCATGTTGTCCTCGGTGCGGCTGACCTCGACCATCCGCGCCAGGGCGCTGCGTACGGCCGCGTCGTCGCGGGCGGCACGTCGGTCCGCGACCACCCGGACCTGCTCGGTCTCGACCTCGTGGGAGATCCGCAGGATCTCCAGCTCCTCGGTGACCGTGCGGGTGTGGCAGTTGACGCCGACGATGCGCTTCTCGTCCTTCTCCAGCGCGGTCTGGTAGCGGAAGGCCGCGTCGGCGATCTCGGACATGAACCAGCCGTCCTCGATGCCGCGCAGGATGCCCCGCGTCATCGGCCACACGCCGTGCTGCCCCGCGGCGGTGCTGCGCCGGACCTGTTCGGCGAGCCCGGTGTTGTCATGGGCGCGCAGCCCGGTGCCGCCGAGCTCGAGGATCCGGTCGAAGATCGTCATCGCCTCGGCCTCGAGCTGATCGGTCAGCGCCTCGAGGTACCACGAGCCGCCCAGCGGGTCGGCGACGTTGACCACCCCGGTCTCCTCCATCAGCACCTGCTGGGTGCGCAGGGCGATCTCGGCTGCCCGCTCGGAGGGCAGCGCGAGCGTCTCGTCGAGCGCGTTGGTGTGCAGGCTGTTGGTGCCCCCGAGCACGGCGGCCAGCGCCTCCACCGCCGTCCGAACGACGTTGTTGTACGGCTGCTGCGCGGTCAGCGACACACCCGCGGTCTGGGTGTGGAACCGCAGCCACTGCGCCTTCTCGGTCTTGGCGCCGTAGACGTCGCGCAGCCAGCGGGCCCAGATGCGGCGCGCCGCGCGGAACTTCGCGATCTCCTCGAAGAAGTCCACGTGGGCGTCGAAGAAGAACGACAGGCCGGGGGCGAACCGGTCGACGTCGAGACCGCGCGACAGTCCGAGCTCGACGTACCCGAAGCCGTCGGCGAGGGTGTAGGCGAGCTCCTGCGCCGCGGTCGAGCCGGCCTCGCGGATGTGGTAGCCCGACACCGACAGCGGCTTGTAGTCCGGGATGTCGTGCGCGCAGTACTCCATCAGGTCGCCGATGAGGCGCAGGTGCGGCTCGGGGCCGAACAGCCACTCCTTCTGCGCGATGTACTCCTTGAAGATGTCGGTCTGCAGGGTGCCGTTGAGCTTGCCGATGTCGGCGCCCTGCCGCTCTGCGGCCACGAGGTACATGCAGAACACCGGCACCGCGGGCCCACTGATCGTCATCGAGGTGGTCACGTCCTCGAGCGGGATGCTGTCGAAGAGCAGGTCCATGTCGGCCGCGGAGTCGACCGCGACCCCGCAGTGGCCGACCTCGCCGAGGCTCTTGGCGTCGTCGGAGTCGCGGCCCATCAGCGTCGGCATGTCGAACGCCACCGACAGCCCCCCGCCGCCGGCGTCGAGGATCATCTTGTAGCGCTCGTTGGTCTGGCGCGCGTTGCCGAAACCGGCGAACTGGCGGATGGTCCAGGTGCGGCCGCGGTAGCCGGTGGCGTAGAGCCCGCGGGTGTACGGGAACTCGCCCGGCCAGCCGATCCGCTCGAACCCGGGGTAGGCCTGCTCGCCGGCGTCGTCGGCGGGGCCATAGACCGGCTCCACCTCCATCCCCGACAGGGTGCTGAAGTCGGCGTCCCGCACCCGGGACGCGGCGTAGCGTCGCTGCCAGCGTTCGCGTCCGCTCGGCTCGCTCATGTCCCGGCTCTCCTTCGGTCGGCGTCACCCAAATAGTAGGACGTCCAACTATCTCTGTCCAAGCCCGGGGTCAGAAGTCGCCGGCGGCCTGCCGCACCGGCCGCAGCAGGGCGAACAGGTCGTCGAGGGCGCCGGGGCCCAGCGCGCGCAGCCCGAAGTGGGCGGAGGTGAGGTCGCCCGTGGCCGCCTCGACGACCGCACGGCCCGCGTCGGTGATCTCGGCGAGCACCGCACGGCCGTCGCGGGGGTGCGGCCGGCGTACGACGAGCCCGGCGGTCTCGAGGCGCTGCACGATCGAGGTGACCGAGGTGGGGTGCACCTGCAGTCGCTCTCCCATCTTGCCCAGCGGCAGCGACCCGCGGCGGCTGAACGTGAGCAGCACCAGCGCCTCGTAGCGGGCGAACGTCAGCCCGTGCGGCCGCAGGATCTCGTCCAGCTCGGCCAGCACCAGCTGCTGCACCCGCATCAGCGAGGTGACCGCACGCATCTCCGGGACGGCCGGCCAGCGCAGCGACCACTGCCGGGCCGCCTCCTCGATCGGGTCGAACGGCAGCGGTGCTCGGCGTCCCATCGCGTCAGTGCATCTGCCGGCCGTGAGCCCCGGCCGGGCCGCTGCGCGGGCCACGCAGGCCCGACTGGGCGATGACGCGCTGGATGGTCAGGTCGCGCTCGTCGGGCCGCCCGACGTACCGGATGTCCTTCAGCCCCTGCTGCTGGGCGGCGGACTCGAAGATGAAGTGGCCGTAGCCGAACAGCCGGCCGACCAGCGGCTTCTCCACGGAGATGTCGAGGATCCGGGCGATCGGCATCGTGGCCAGCCGCTGGGACAGCACGCCCTTGACGCGGAACACGCGCATGTTGGTGATCACGAACCGGTCCATGTGCTCGTTGAGGGCCTTCCAGCCCGCATGGGCGAGGAAGGCGAGCCCGAGCAGCAGCGGAAACCAGGCGACGTCGACCGGGCTGAACACGAACCAGACGAACAGACCCGCCGCGACCATCACCTCGAGCACCGGCACGCCGTAGACCACGCCGTGGTGCCGGACCTCGTCGACGATCCGCTCCCCCTCCTCGACGAGCAGGTGCCGGTAGACGTGGGGGTCGGCGAACGTCCGCCACAGCCACGCGAGCATGACTCAGGCGAACAGCCTGCTGATGAACCGGACAATCTGCTCAAAAGCCTCCATCACGGCGCCCACGGCCCCGCGAACGGCGTCGGCGGCGCTCTCCGGCTGCGTCAGCAGGTAGAAGGCGGCGAAGCCCGCCACCAGGAGCGCCAATCCCTTCTTGGCCACGGCGTCCACTGCTCCTCCTCGTTCACGCAGCGCCACCGACCACCGGCGGGCACCACGGCACGTGTGTCCAGCCTGTTTTGTACCGCACCCGGGGGGCCGACCGCGAAAGGCGCGCCCAGCGCCTCCGGTGACGGAAGCACATGATCGCGGTCACAGCGGGTAGTGCCTTCGGTGGAAAACCGCGCACAGGAGGAGCCAACCGATGGCCGAGACAGTCGAGCTACGCCGGATCACCACCAAGGTCCCCTCACGCCTGGACCGGCTGCCCTGGGCGCGCTGGCACTGGCTGGTGGTGGTCGGGCTGGGGACCGTCTGGATACTCGACGGCCTCGAGGTCACCATCGTCGGCTCGATCGCGGCCATCTGGCAGGAGCCCGGCAGCGGGCTCTCGCTCACCGCGGGTCAGGTGGGCCTCGCAGGAGCGGTCTACGTGGCAGGCGCCTGTATCGGCGCGCTGTTCTTCGGCCAGCTGACCGACCGGTTCGGCCGCAAGAGGCTGTTCATGATCACGCTCGTGCTCTACCTCGTCGCGACCGTGCTGAGCGCGTTCTCGATGAACGCGCTCTACCTGTACGTCATGCGGTTCTTCACCGGCGCCGGCATCGGCGGCGAGTACGCCGCGATCAACTCCGCGATCGACGAGCTGATCCCCGCCAAGTACCGCGGCCGCGTCGACCTGGCCATCAACGGCTCGTTCTGGGTGGGCGCCACCGTGGGCGCGGTGCTGTCGATCCCGCTGCTGGACACCAGCCTGTTCCCGGTCGACGTGGGCTGGCGGCTGGCCTTCGGTCTGGGCGCCATCCTCGGGCTGGGCATCCTCCTCGTCCGTCGCTACGTGCCGGAGAGCCCGCGCTGGCTGTTCATCCACGGCCGCGACAAGGAGGCCGAGGAGATCGTCGACGACATCGAGCGGCAGGTACGCGAGTCGACCGGACGGGACCTGCCCGAGCCCCGGGCCTCGATCACGATCCGGCAGCGCAAGACCATCAACTTCCGCCAGATCGCGCACACGGTGTTCACGCTCTACCCGAAGCGGTCAGTGCTGTGCCTGGCACTTTTCGTCGGACAGGCCTTCCTCTACAACGCCTACTTCTTCACCTACGCAACCGTGATCACCACGTTCCCGTTCGTGCAGGTGGAGGCCGCCGACGTCGGCTGGTACATCGGCGCGTTCGCCATCAGCAACTTCCTGGGAGCGCTGCTGCTGGGCCCCCTGTTCGACACGGTCGGGCGGGTCACGATGATCTCCGGCACCTACATCCTGTCCGCGCTGCTGCTGACCGTCACCGCCTTCCTGTTCAACGCCCAGGCGCTCACCGCGATCACGCTGACCGGCATGGGGATGCTGACGTTCTTCTTCGCCTCCGCGGGCGCGAGCGCGGCCTACCTGACGGTCAGCGAGATCTTCCCGATGGAGACCCGCGCGCTGTGCATCGCGTTCTTCTACGCGATCGGCACCGCCGCCGGCGGCATCGTCGGGCCGCTGCTGTTCGGCAAGCTGGCCGAGACCGCCGACCCGTCGAAGATGATGATCGGCTACCTGATCGGCGCCGCGCTGATGCTGGTCGGCGGCCTGTTCGAGCTGGTGCTGGGCGTGCGCGCCGAGCAGCAGACGTTGGAGAACATCGCCAAGCCGCTGACCGCGGAGGACACCCCCGCCGAGGGGCCCGGCGGGCCGCAGACCGAGCACGCCCCCGCCTGACCCGCTGCGGCAACCCCGAGGAGGCACACCGATGCCGATGCCACCCCCCAAACCGTCGACCGAGGAGCCCCGTGACCGGCAGGTCAAGCACGAGATCGACCAGATCACCCGCGCCCTGCGCCAGGAGGGCCCGCAGAGCTCGGAGGACCTGGCCCGGCTGATCGGCGCGCCGTACTGGGACGACGGCCGCTTCGAGCGCGCGATCATGTTCGCGACCATGGACGGGCTGGTCGTGCAGATGAACGACGGCCGCTACGGCCTCACCTGACGCCGGCGTTCAGAGCGCCTCGATGACCTCGTCGGCGGCGGCGTAGGGGTCGCGCTCGCCGGCGACCACGGCGTCGGCGAGGCCGTCGAGGCGCGCGTCGCCGTGCAGGTCGCCGAACTTCTCCCGCAGCGCGGTCAGCGCGATCGCCTCTATCTCGTCGCGCGCCCGGCGACGCCGGCGTACGGCGAGCTCGCCGTGCTCGGTCATCCAGTCGCGATGCTGGTCGATCTTCCCGACGACCTCGTCGACCCCCTCGCCGCTCTGCGCCACCGTCTTCACGATCGGCGGCCGCCAGCCGCCCTCGGTGCGCTCGGCGAGCGCCAGCATCGCGCGCAGGTCACGACGCACCTGGTCGGCGCCGTCGCGGTCGGCCTTGTTGACCACATAGATGTCGCCGATCTCCAGGATCCCGGCCTTCGCGGCCTGGATACCGTCGCCCATCCCCGGCGCCAGCAGCACCAGGGTGGTGTCGGCCAGGCCGGCGACCTCCACCTCGGACTGGCCGACCCCGACGGTCTCGACCAGCACCACGTCGCAGCCTGCGGCGTCGAGCACCCGCAGCGCCTGCGGCGTGGACCAGGCCAGCCCGCCCAGGTGCCCCCGGGTCGCCATCGAGCGGATGTAGACCTCGCGGTCGGTCGCGTGGTCCTGCATCCGCACCCGGTCGCCGAGCAGGGCGCCGCCCGAGAACGGCGACGAGGGGTCGACGGCCAGCACCCCGACCCGCTTGCCCGTCCTGCGCAGTGCGGTCACCAGCGCCGACGTGGAGGTCGACTTGCCCACCCCGGGGGCGCCGGTCACGCCGACGATCTGCGCGTTGCCGGTGTGCGGCGCCAGCTTGGCGCTGACCTCCCGCAGCTGCGGGGAGGCGTCCTCGACGAGCGAGATCAGCCGGGCGACCGCCCGGGGGTCACCGCCCCGGGCGCGCTCGACCAGGTCGTCGACCGACAGCCGGCGCCGCGCGGGGGCCGCCGATGTCGTCGAGGGGGTCAAGGGACCCGGACGATCAGCGCGTCGCCCTGCCCACCGCCACCGCACAGCGCCGCGGCCCCGATGCCGCCACCGCGCCGGCGAAGCTCGAGTGCGAGGTGCAGCACGATCCGCGCCCCGGACATGCCGATCGGGTGGCCGAGCGCGATCGCGCCGCCGTTGACGTTGACCTTGTCCCCGTCGATGCCGAGCTCGCGGGCGCTGGCGATGCCGACCGCGGCGAAGGCCTCGTTGATCTCGACCAGGTCGAGGTCGCCCGGCTCGATGCCCTCCTTGCGGCAGGCCTGCGCGATGGCGTTGGCCGGCTGCATCTGCAGGGTCGAGTCGGGGCCGGCCACGCTGGCCGCGGCGCCCACCTCGGCCAGCCAGGACAGCCCGAGCTCCTCGGCCTTGTCCTTGCTCATCACGACCACGGCGCAGCCGCCGTCGGAGATCTGCGAGGCCGAGCCGGCGGTGATGGTGCCGTCCTTGGCGAAGGCCGGCCGCAGCTTGCCCAGCGACTCTGCGCTGGTGTCGCCCCGCACACCCTCGTCGGTGTCGACCACGATCGGGTCGCCCTTGCGCTGCGGCACCTCGACCTTGACCACCTCGTCGTCGAAGAGGCCGTTCTTCCACGCCTCTGCGGCCCGCTGGTGGGAGCGTGCGGAGAACGCGTCCTGCTCCTCACGGGACAGGCCCAGCCCGTCGACGTTGCACTTCTCGGTGAGCGCGCCCATGGCCTGGTCGGTGAAGACGTCCCACAGGCCGTCGTAGGCCATGTGGTCCAGCATCTGCACATCGCCGTACTTGAAGCCCTCGCGTGACTTCGGCAGCAGGTGCGGTGCGTTGGTCATCGACTCCTGCCCGCCGGCGACGATGATGTCGTACTCCCCCGCCCGCACCAGCTGGTCGGCCAGCGAGATGGCGTTGACGCCGGACAGGCAGACCTTGTTGACGGTGAGCGCCGGTACCGACATCGGGATGCCCGCCCTGGCCGCCGCCTGGCGGGCCGGGATCTGCCCCGCCCCGGCCTGCAGCACCTGGCCCATGATCACGTAGTCGACCTGCTCGGGCGACACGCCCGCGCGCTCGAGCGCCGCCTTGATGGCGAAGCCGCCCAGGTCGGCACCGGAGAAGCCCTTGAGACCGCCGAGCAGTCGGCCGATCGGGGTGCGGGCACCCGCGACGATGACGGATCCAGCCATGGTGTCCTCCTTGGAGGTCGGCGCGGCCAGCGCCGCAGAACGTCTCGACGCTTCGACCCTACCCACGCCCGCCGCGGTTTCCGAGAGGGGTCCTGCCGGTGGGACGGGGCTGTCGTGATGGTCACATCGGCTCGCCTCGCCGCCCGGGCGGGGGCCACCATGAGCGGCATGGTTCCCGAGCACCTGCTGACCGCCATCGACCACGTCGGCATCGCCGTCCCCGACCTCGACGACGCGATCGCGTTCTACGCCGAGCGGTTCGGGCTGCGCCTGGTGCACCAGGAGACCAACGAGGAGCAGGGCGTGCGCGAGGCGATGCTCGCGGTCGGCGACTCGGGGTCGTGCATCCAGCTGCTCGCCCCGCTGACCCCCGACTCGACGATCGCGAAGTTCCTGGACCGCAACGGGCAGGGGGTGCAACAGCTGGCCTACCGGGTCACCGACGTCGGCGAGGCCGGCAGGGCCCTGCGCGAGGCCGGGCTGCGGCTGCTGTATGACGAGCCCCGGCGCGGCACCGCGGGGTCACGGATCAACTTCGTGCACCCCAAGGACGCGGGCGGCGTCCTCGTCGAGCTGGTGGAGCCGGCCTCCGAGCACGGCTGAGGTCAGCCGGGGGCGGCCCCGGCGCCCTGCATGCGCAGGAACTCCAGGTGCCGCTCGTACTGGTCGAGCACGTCGTCGATGAGCTGGGTGTGGCTGTAGCCCATGACGTCGTAGCCCTGCCCGCCCTCACGCATGTGCACCTCGAGCCGGCAGTACGAGTCCTCCGCGCTGGTGACGGCGCCGCGTCCGTACATCGGGATCGGCACCTCCAGCGGGACCACCCGGTAGTGGAACGGGTGGTCGGCGCGCAGGTCGGACACCAGCTCGACGTAGCGCTCACCCTCCCGGTCGGTCCCGCGCACGACCTGCGCCTCGACACCCTGTTCGCGCAGCTCGAGCGCCACGTCCCGCAGCGCGGGCTGGACCACGTCGTCGAGGAACTCCATGGCCTTCGGCCGCTGCGGGAAGGTCATCGCCCGGCCGAGCCGCTGCCGCCAGTCCGGGTGGTCGTGCTCCGCGCCGGCACGCCTGCCGGAGAAGCGGCCGGAGAGGCTGCGAGTGTGGCTCTCCTCGATGGCGGCCTCCACCCGCAGCGCCCGGTACAGGCCCCACATCACCAGCACGAGCACGAACGCGAACGGCAGGCCCATGATGATGGTGGCGTTGGTCAGCGCGTCGATGCCGCCCACCAGCAGCATCGCCATGGTGAGCACACCCGTCGCGACGGCCCAGAAGATGCGCACGCTCTTGTTCGCGTCGTCCTGCGGGCTGCGCAGCCGGGAGGAGAGGTTGGCCAGCACCAGCGCCGCGGAGTCGGCCGACGTCACGTAGAACAGCAGCCCGACGAAGGTGGCGATCGAGCCGACCAGCGGGAACAGCGGGTACTGCTGCAGCAGCGTGTAGAACCCCTGCTCGGGCGTGTTCATCGCCAGCTGGCCGAAGCCCCGGTTGCCGCTGCGCACGATGTCGATCGCGCTGTTGCCGAAGATCGACACCCACATGAGGATGTAGGAGAACGGGATGATCATCGTGCCGGCCACGAACTGCCGGATGGTGCGGCCGCGCGAGATCCGGGCCAGGAACAGCCCGACGAACGACGCCCACGCGATCCACCAGGCCCAGAAGAACAGGGTCCAGCTCTGCATCCAGGCGGTCGGCTGGTCGAAGGCGAACGTCTCCATGGTCAGTCGCGGGAAGCTGCTGACGAAGTCGCCGACGTTGAGCACCAGACCGTTGAGCAGGAAGACGGTCTTGCCGGTGACCAGGATGAACAGCGCCAGGCCGATCGCCAGCAGCACGTTGAGCTGGGAGAGGAACTTGATCCCCCGGTCGACGCCGGTGACGGCCGAGATCGTGGCCATCGCCAC
>JALZDI010000198.1 GCA_030862655.1 Actinomycetota bacterium
GTACCGAGGTGCTCACCTTCGAGATGCCGCGGTCGGCCCACGACGTGTTCCCGCCGATGGTGAACATTTCGCAGTCGCGGGCCGAGCAGATCCTCGTCGACGCGATCGAGACGACGCCGGGCGCCGACGTCCACTGGAGGTCGCGCGTGGTCGGCTGCGAGCCCCGGGGCGACTCGGTGCGGCTCGACGTGGAGACGCCGGACGGGGTGGTCGGCCTCGACGCCGACTGGGTCGTCGCCGCGGACGGCGCCCGCAGCGTCGTGCGCGACCTGCTCGGGCTGCGGCTGCACGGCACGAGCTACGAGGGCCGCTACGTCATCGCCGACATCCACTGGCCGAGCACGCTCCCTGCGGAGCGCAAGGTGTGGTTCGACCCACCGAGCGCACCCGGCACGACCCTCATCCTGCATCGTCAGCCTGACGACATCTGGCGCGTCGACTACCAGCTCGACCCCGACGAGGACGCCGAGCTGGAGGTGCAGGAGGACCGGATCCGGCGGCGGATCGGCCGGCACCTCGCATGGCTGGGCGACGACACCCCGTGGACCCTGGAGTGGGCGAGCATCTACCGGGCGCACGCGCTCTCGCTGGACGGCTACCGCCACGGCCGGGTGTTGTTCGCCGGCGACGCCGCCCACCTGGTGCCGATCTTCGGTGTGCGGGGGCTCAACTCCGGGCTGGAGGACGCGGACTCGCTGGCGTGGATGCTGGCGCTGGTGCACCGGGGCGCGGCCGACGACTCCCTGCTGGACGTGTGGGCCGCCGAGCGCCGCAACGCCTGGGAGCAGAACATCGCCCAGGCCGACCTGAGCACCCGGTTCATGACCCCCGGCACGCGGGGATACCACCTCACCAGGGATGCCGTGCTGGCGCTGACGCCACAGCACCCCGAGCTGCGCGCGCTGATCAACCCGCGGCAGTCGAGTGCGACCCACGCGCGCTGCTCACCGCTGTCGGCGCCCTCGTCCCCCGCCGCCGGCCCGTGTGCGGGCGACCCGGTCGCCGACGTGCCCGTGGAACCGACACGCGTCCGGGAGACCGGGGCCGACACGCTGCTCCGCCTCGCGGCCGGCCGGTTCGTCGTACTCGGCTTCGGCGTGCCCGTGGACGAGCGCACCAGGGTGGCCGAGGCGGTCCGGGCACGGTTCGGGTGTCCAGACGTCGCCGACGTGGACGGTGCGGTTCTCGACGCCGGCGCGGTCGCGCATGTGCTCGGCGACCTCGCCCGGGAGACACTGGTGATCCGTCCCGACGGCCTCGTCCTGGCCCGGCTCATCCCCGGTGAGCCGCTGGCCGGGGCGCCCTTCAGCGCCTCCGGCGAGGCTCGGCCGCCGGCCGCGCCCCCGGGGAGCAGACCGGCGGCGTCCGGGCCGGAGCGGGTCTGGACCCTGCTCAGCGAGGCCATCGACGTGATGCCGGCCCAGAACCGGGAGCAGCACCTGACCCGCCTGCTGATGTCCCTCGCGATCACGCAGTGCACGCCCGAGCAGGTGCGCAAGGCCACCGCCTCGACCACGACCCTCTGACCCCTCCTCCCCCGACCCGCCCCGATTGGAGCGAGCCATGTCCGCACCCGCGGCAGCCGACCAGAAGATGACCGCCCACCAGCGACGCGTCGCGATGGCGACGATGGTCGGCACCACAATCGAGTGGTACGACTACTTCATCTACGCCAACGCCGTCGCGCTGGTCTTCGGTGAGGCGTTCTTCGCGCCGGTCGAGGGTTCCCTCGGCACGATCATCGCGTTCAGCACGGTTGGCATCAGCTTCCTCTTCCGGCCCCTCGGGGCGGTCCTGATGGGACGCGTCGGCGACAAGTACGGCCGGCGGGTCGTGCTCGTGCTCACCCTGCTGCTGATGGGCGCCGGGACGACGCTGATCGGCGTGCTGCCGACGTACGCGACCGTCGGGGTGCTGGCCCCGATCCTGCTGGTGCTGCTGCGCATCGTCCAGGGCTTCTCCGCCGGCGGCGAGTGGGGCGGTGCCGCGCTGATGGCGGTCGAGCACGCGCCGCGAAACCGGCGTGGACGGCTGGGCGCCTACCCCCAACTGGGGGTGCCCGCCGGCATGCTGCTCGCCTCCGGGGTCAGCGCGCTGTGCACGTTCTCGATGACCGACGAGCAGTTCCAGTCCTGGGGCTGGCGGCTGCCGTTCCTGCTGAGCATCGTGCTGCTCGCGGTCGGCCACTACATCCGGCGCCGGGTGGAGGAGAGCCCGGTCTACCTGGAGATGGAGGCCGACGCGGCCCGGGAGAAGGCCCCGGTGTCGACCCTGCTGCGCCGGCACCCGGGCAAGGTGACCCAGGCCATGCTGGTGTTCATGGGCAACAACGCGGCCGGCTACATGCTCACCGGCGGCTACATCCTGGGCTACGCCACCGCCGAGCTCGGCCTGGACTCGACCACACTGCTCAACTTCATCACGCTCGGCTCCGTCGCCTGGCTGGTCTCGGCCTGGTTCGGCGCGGTGTGGTCGGACCGGATCGGCCGGCCCAAGGTGTTCGCGATCGGCTACGGCGCGATGCTGCTGTGGCTGTTCCCGGTGTTCCTGCTGGTCGAGACCGCGAACCTGGCGCTGGTGCTGCTGGCCCTGGTGGTCTTCGGCGCGATCATGGGTCTGTCCTACGGACCGCTGCCCGCGCTGTACGCCGAGCACTTCCCGGCCCGGATCCGCTTCAGCGGCGCGTCGATCAGCTACGCCCTCGGCGCGATCCTGGGCGGCGCGTTCGCGCCGATGATCGCCGCGTGGCTGCAGTCCACCTTCGGCTCCACGATGGCGGTCTCGGCCTACCTGTCCGTGGTCGTGCTGGTCAGCCTGGTCGCCGGGCTCACGTTCAAGGACCGGCGTGAGGTCGACCTCTCCCACCGGCGCGACCCCGCGGAGGAGGCGACGGTCCCGGAGCCGCGGCTGGCGACCGGGACCCCGAGCTGAGCCGGCCGCTCAGATGGTCAACGGCGCCGGCAGTCCGGCCGCCGACGGCTCGTCGAACACTCGCGCCCGGCCCTTGCCGGCCGCCTTGGCGCCGTACATCGCGGTATCGGCACGCTTGAGGAGCCGCCGGGCCACCTCGTCACGCGGTGCGAACCCCTGGGCACCCGCGGCCGCCGTCGTCGCACCGGTCGGCACGGCCCGCAAACGGGTTCCCGGTCGTGCCGACCCCGGCTCGGTTCCCCGGTGTGCGGCGATGCCGACGCTGACCGACGTGTGCACCTCGGTCGACCCCACCCGGTAGGGCTGCTGGATGTGGGCGACGATGCGGCCGGCCACGTTCTCGGCGCGCGACTCGTGCGGCAGCAGCACGGCGAACTCGTCACCGCCGAGCCGCGCGACCGTGTCCTCCGATCGCACGCAGTGCAGCAGCCGCTGGGCCACCAGCCGGAGCAGCTCGTCACCGGCTTCGTGCCCGAGCTCGTCGTTGACGGTCTTGAAGTCGTCCAGGTCGCAGAACAGCACGGCGACCGTCGCGGTCGGGTCCGCCAGCGCACGGTGCAGCCGGTCGCCGAACAACGCGCGGTTGGCCAGTCCGGTGAGCGGGTCGTGCAGCGCCAGCTGCTGCAGCTGCTCCCGCGCCACCTCGAGGTCGGCCAGCAGCCGCTGGTTCTCCGCCATGGCGAAGAACTGCCGCGCCAGCACGAGGGCCACCAGCACCACACCCATGCCGAGGTCGGCCAGCGACGTCCCTCCTGCCTGGACCAGCCGAGTGCACATGACCACGCCGGCCACCAGCAACGGCGCGTACGGCAGCAGCAGCCGCAGTCGGGAGGCGGTCCGCAGCCGCTGGTCGGCTCGCTGGTCCGTGACGGCCGGCGGCCGGTCGGCCAACGCACCGGCCGTCACCAGCAGGAAGCCCAGCACCCACCCTGCGGTCACGAGGTCGCCGGAGGTGTAGCTGCCGACGGCCACGAGGTAGACGTAGGCGCTGTCGGCGAAGGACAGGCCTCCCAGGCCGGCGGCCAGTAGCAGGAGCGTGCCACGGGCCTGCTCGACGGCGCGCACGACGGCGAGCAGCACCAGGGTCCCGAGCACGACGTCGCCGATCGGGTACGCCAGCGACAGCGTGACCGCGAGCCATCCCCCGCTGCTGCCGGCGACGACCGTGCCCAGGGTCGTCACCCAGGACAGCAGCAGCAGCGAGCCGGCGATGATCGAGCCGTCCAGGACGTCGCGGCCGCGTGCGGCGGCGCTGTGGTGAGCGCCGGACCAGCACAGCAGCCCGATCGCAGCGAACACCGGGAAGGCGAGGAAGCCGACGTCGGCCACGGAGGGGAAGGGCACCTGCCGGCCCAGCACCACCTCGTAGTAGGTCCACGCCAGCTGCCCGAGGGCCCAGCTGCCGGTGCCGGCCGCGAGCAGCCACCACGCCCGGCGTCGCCGGTCGAGCGCCCGGGTGGCCGCCCACCCACAGGCCAGCGCTGCCCCGCCGGCGGCGGCCAGCTGCCCGAGGTCGCTGACCAGGAGCACCGTGTCGAGACGAAGACCGGGCAGGCCGATGGCCACCGCGAAGCCGGCCGTCAAGGCCAGCGCGGTACCGGCGAGCAGCGGTCCCGTC
>JALZDI010000199.1 GCA_030862655.1 Actinomycetota bacterium
GGGCGAGGTCGGCCCGGTCCAGCAGCGCGCGCACGTCGGCCCAGGTGCGCGGGGTCGTGGAGTCGGCGACCTGTACGTGCGTCCGCGTCGCGGCGAACCCGGCGCGGCGCACGGGCTCGGTGGACAGCCGCACGGCCTCGGGCGCGACCGCGTCCACGGCCTCGCGGACCACGTCGAGCGGGACCCCGGCGCCCAGCAGCGCGCCCAGCAGCATGTCGCCGGCGCATCCGGAGGAGCAGTCCAGCCAGCCGACCGTCGCACCGGCGGCGCTCATCAGGCGGGCCCGGCCTGCCGGCCGGACCGTCGCGCGACCCGGGCGGCGAAGACGCCGGCGCCGAAGCCGTTGTCGATGTTGACCACGGTGACCCCCGGCGCGCACGAGTTCAGCATCGCCAGCAGGGCGGCCAGCCCGCCGAACGAGGCGCCGTAGCCGACGCTGGTCGGCACCGCCACCAGGGGCACGCCGGTCAGGCCGCCGACGACGCTGGGCAGCGCGCCCTCCATGCCGGCGACCACCACCAGGCAGTCCGCCGCCTCCAGGCGGTCGACCTCCTGCAGCACCCTGTGCAGCCCGCTGACGCCGACGTCGGTGATCTGGTCGACCTCGGTGCCGAAGACCTGCGCGGTCACCGCGGCCTCCCGCGCCACCGGCGCGTCCGAGGTGCCGGCCGCCACCACCGCCACCCGGCCGCGCAGGGAGGGCAGCGGGCCGAGGGTCGCGGTGCGGGCCACGGTGTCGAGGCGGGCATCGCCGAGCCCGGCGGCCACGGCCTCCATCGCCGCGTCGTCGAGCCGGGTGGCGAGCACGGCCCGCTCGGGATGGGCGTGGTGCAGCTCGCCCAGCAGGTCGAGCACCTGCCCGGGGGTCTTGCCGGCGCCGTAGACGACCTCGGGATCGCCGGTGCGGCGTACGCGGTCGGTGTCGAGGCGCGCGAACCCGAGGTCGCGGGTGCCGTGCCGGTCAGGGGCGGCCCCGGCGCGGTGGGAGGTGCCGGTCATGCCGGCGAATCTATCCCTTCCCTAGGCTGGGCCCGTGCCTGGAGTCCCGCCCGCCCGTTACGCCTACCTCGGCCCCGAGGGCACCTTCACCGAGACCGCGCTGCGCTCGCTGCCGGCCGCGGCCCGCGCCGAGCTGATGCCGTGCGCCACCGTGCCGGCCGCGCTCGACCTGGTGCGCGAGAGCGCGGCCGACGGTGCGGTGGTGCCGATCGAGAACTCGGTGGAAGGGTCCATCTCGGTCACGCTCGACGAGCTGGCCGTCGGCGACCCGCTGGTGATCACCCGCGAGATGACCGTGCCCGTGCAGTTCGCACTGGTCGGCCGACCCGGACGCGACGAGTTCTCGGTGCGCACCGTGGTCACCCACCCGGCCGCCGCCGCGCAGTGCCGGCACTGGCTGGCCCGGCACCTGCCGCAGGCCGAGGTGTCGCACGCCTCGTCGACCGCACTTGCCGCGCAGATGGTGGCCGAGCCAGGCTCGCCGTACGACGCCGCCATCGCCGCGCCGCTTGCCGCCGACCGCTACCGGCTGGGCGTGCTCGCCCACGGCATCGGCGACAACCCCGACGCGGTGACCCGGTTCGTGCTGGTGTCCCGGCCGGCAGCACCGCCGTTGCCCACCGGCGCGGACAAGACCTCGCTGGTCGCCTACATCGGCGACGACCACCCCGGCGCCCTGCTGGAGGTGCTGGAGGAGTTCTCGGTGCGCGGGGTCAACCTGACCCGGATCGAGTCCCGCCCGACCGGCGCCGCGCTCGGCCGCTACTGCTTCTCCATCGACGCCGAGGGCCACATCGCCGAGCAGCGGGTCGGCGAGGCGCTGATGGGGCTGCGCCGGGTCTGCCCGGACGTGCGCTTCCTCGGCTCCTACCCGCGCGTCGACGGCGTCGCACCGAAGATCCGCGACGGCACCACCGACACCGACTTCCGGCACGCGGCCGCGTGGCTGGGTCGGCTGCGCGACGGCCGCGTCTGACCCGCGCGCCGGGGACTCGGCCGGGAGGCCTCAGCGTAGCGTGCCGACGCTGAGCAGGTACTGGAACTCGTAGTGCACCACGCCGCCGGGGCCGTAGCGCGCGTGCTGCTCGGCGAACGCGTAGAAGTCGCGGTCGAGGGCCGCGCCCCGCTCGGGGTCGTCGGCGACCTCGGCGTAGGCGCGCATGGTCGGGCCGAAGTTGCCCTTGTAGTAGGCGCAGAAGTGCTCCGGTCCGGCGAAGTGGTCGACGCGCAGGGTCTCCCGGCTCATCTGCTGCCACTGGACCCGGTCGCCGAACAACGCGTGCACGTGCTCGGGGTCGCCCCACAACGTGGGCGGGAGGAACTCGGGCTCCGGGGCCGGCAGGTACGGCTGGAAGACCTCGAGGAACGCGCCGATCGTGCCCTGTGGGGTCCAGCTGGCCAGGGCCAGGGTGCCGCCGGGGCGGCACACCCGGGCCATCTCGTCGGCCGCGCGCTGGTGGCGGGGGGCGAACATCGCCCCGACGCAGGAGACCACGGTGTCGAACATCGCGTCGTCGAACGGCAGGTCCTCGGCGTCGGCCTCGACCCAGTCCACCTCCACGCCACGCGCGGTCGCCTCGATCTCGCCGTCCTCGAACAGTGCCGGCGTCAGGTCGGAGGCGATCACGTGTGCGCCGGTCGCGGCGGCGCGCAACGCGATGTTCCCCGACCCGGCGGCCACGTCGAGCACGTGCTGGCCGGCGCGGATGTGCGCCGCGGACACCAGCCGGTCACCGAGCGGGCCCAGCAGGTCGTGCGAGATCTGCGGGTAGTCGCCCAGGGCCCACATCGAGCGCTGCGCGTCCTTGAACTGGCGCAGGTGCTCGGGCACCGGGCTCAACGGTCGCGTCGGACGGTCGGGACGGATCGTCATGTCATCACCTCTCCCGGAGGATGCGCCGCCGGGCGGAGCGTGTCTAGGGCCGGAAGACCCCGGCCGCCCCCGGTTGCTCGACTACGCTTCCGCACCATGCAGGACCTCTCCCCGTGGTTGTCGGCGGCCGCCCTCGCGGTCGCCGTGCTGGCGCTGCTGCTGTCCGTGGTGGCGATGCGCCGATCCACGCGGGCCGCGCGGTACCAACGGTGGCGCTACCGCCGCCGGCGGGCGGACGAGTCTCGGCTGCCGACCGACGTGCGCGGCCTGCGCGCCGAGGTGGAGGCGCTGCGGCAGGAGGGTAGCGAGGCCCTGCGGCACCTGTCGGTGGTGCGCTACGACGCGTTCGGCGACATGGGCGGCCACCTGTCCTGGAGCGCGGCGCTGCTCGACGACAGCGGCAACGGCCTCGTGCTCACCTCGATCCACGGGCGTAGCGAGTCGCGCACCTATGCCAAGAACATCGCCCAGTGGTCCAGCGACCAGACACTGTCGCCGGAGGAGGACGAGGCCGTCGGAACCGCCCGGGCGGCGTCCGGATAGGACCCGCGCGGTGCTCTCAGCGCGGCACCCGCACCAGGAGTACGCCGGGCTCCACCGTCGCGGTGATCTCGGTGCCGACCCCGGCCAGGTCGCCGTCCATCTGCCGCGGCGTGGGGTGCTCGGCGCGCACCGTCACGGTGCGCCCGGTGCGGCGGTCCAGCCGCTCGTCGGTGACCCGGCGCCGGGCCAGCACCCGCACGAGCACCCGGATCCAGGTGAGGAACCGCCGCGGGGCCACCACCACCACGTCGAGAAGGCCGTCGTCGGGAGCGGCGTCGGGCAGCAGCGGGATGCCGCCGGTGAGCGTGCCGACGTTGCCGATCACCACCGTGCGGGCGCGGTAGCGCTGCGGCGGCTCGTCGTCCACGCTGATCTCCACCTTGACCGCGGGGTCGCGGAAGTGCCGCAGCCCCGCGATGAAGTACGCCGGCCAGCCCACCTTCTTCTTCAGCTCGTCCGGCGCACCCTGCATGATCGCGGCGTCCAGGCCGAGGCCGCCCATCACCGCGAAGTGTTGGGCCTCCATGTCGTCGCCCTCCATCCGGACCAGGTCGATCGCCCGGTCCTGCCCGGAGAGCACCACGTCGAGGGCGAGCTCGGTCTGCAGCGGCAGCGACAGGTTGCGCGCGAGCATGTTGCTGGTGCCGGCCGGCAGGATCCCCAGCGGCACGCCGGTGCGCGCGAGCTCGGAGGCGACCACCCGCACGGTGCCGTCCCCGCCGGCGGCGATCACCACGTCGGCCCCGGCGGTCAGCGCCGCGTGCGCCATCTGCCGGCCGGCGTCGTCGACTGCGGTCTCGAACCACATCGGCGCGTCCCAGCCGGCTCGTTCCGCGGCGCTGTTGACCGTGCGGCGGAAGCCCCGTGCGTCGGGCACCTTGATCGGGTTGAGCACCACCGCCAGCCGCGACCTGCGCTCCGGGCCGCGGCCGGGTGCCGGTGTCGGGCCGGACCGACGCGGACGGCGGCCGGTGCCGAGCAGCGCCGTCGTACCCGTCAGCAAGGCCGCCACCAGCAGGTAGGCGCCGAGCACGTCGCTGGGGTAGTGCACCCCGAGCACCAGCCGGTTGGCGCCGAGCAGCAGCGCGAACCCGAGGCCCAGCGCGACCACGACCGCACGGATCCGTGGCC
>JALZDI010000200.1 GCA_030862655.1 Actinomycetota bacterium
GCAGCTCGCGGTGGCGATGGCCGCCTCCAGCGGCGTGGGCGGGCTGGAGGCCGCGGCCGTCGTGACCGAGGCCGACGCACTCGACGACGCCGACCTGTCGGCCGTGCGCGACCTCGGCGGCCCGGGCCTGCCGGTCTTCCGGGCCGACCTGCGCGGCGACGTGGCCGCGGTCGAGACCACCTGACCCGGCTGTGACCGACCGTCGCGCGGCGACGCTGAGCGCGTTGCTGGTCGTCGCGGGTACGGCGCTGTTCGGCACCGTCGGCACGGCCCGGGTGCTCGGCCCGGCGATCCCCTCGCCCAGCATCGCGGCCGCGCGGCTCGGCGCCTCGGCGCTGCTGCTGGCCGCGATCGCCCTGCTGGCGGGACGCTGGCCGGCGATGCGCCGTGCCTGGCGGCATCCGTGGGTCCTCCTGGCCGGTGCCGGACAGGCGGGCTTCCAGGTGTGCTTCCTGGCCGCCGTGGAGGACATCGGCGTGGCCACCGGCACCCTGGTGGCCATCGGGTGCACGCCCATCGTGGCCGGCCTGGCCACCCGACAGGTCACCTCCACCTGGCTCGCGGCCACCGCGGTGTCGGTGTTCGGGCTGGTGCTGCTCGTCGGCGGCGACGCGGGTGGCGTCGACCTCTGGGGGCTGGCGGAGGCGCTCGGTGCCTCGGTGTCGTACGCGACCTACATCGTGGCGACCCGTCACCTGGTGGCCTCGGGCGTGGCGGGGCTCGGCGTGCTCGCGGCCATCTTCGTGGTCTCCGGCACCGCGCTCGCGCCCCTCCTCGTGCTCACCGACCCGGGTGCGCTGTGGACCCGGGCCGGGTTGGCGACGGCCCTCTACCTCGCGGTCGTGCCCACGGTGCTGGCGTACTGGTTGTTCAACGCCGGCCTGCACGGGGTGTCGGCGAGCACCGCCGCGACTTTGGGGCTCACCGAGCCGGTGGTGGCCGCGGTCCTGGGCGTTCTGGTGGTCGGGGAGCGGCTCGGGCCGACCGGTGTCGCCGGTGCGGCGCTGGTGCTGGCGGGACTGACCCTGCTGGTCACCCGGCAGCGTGCGGAACAATGACCGGCGTGGACGCTCCCGACGCCCCCGAGCACGCGCACCGCAGCGGCTTCGCCTGCTTCGTCGGGCGGCCCAACGTGGGCAAGTCGACGCTGACCAACGCGCTGGTCGGCACCAAGGTCGTGATCACCTCCGAGCGGCCGCAGACCACCCGGCACGTGGTCCGCGGCATCGTCAACCGGCCCGGCGCGCAGCTGGTGCTGGTCGACACCCCCGGCCTGCACCGGCCGCGGACCCTGCTGGGCGAGCGGCTCAACGACCTGGTGCGCACCACCTGGTCGGAGGTCGACGTGGTCGGCGTCTGCTTCCCCGCCGACCAGCGGGTCGGCCCGGGCGACCGTTTCCTGGTCGCCGAGCTGGCCAAGGCCCGGCGTACCCCGAAGGTGGCGATCGCCACCAAGTCCGACCTGGCCGCACCCGAGCGGATGGTCACCCACCTGGCCGACATCGCCGAGCTCGGTCGGCAGCTGTCGGTCGACTGGGACGAGATCGTGCCGGTGTCGGCGACCCAGGACCACCAGGTCGACCTGCTGGCCGACCTGCTGGTCGCGCGGCTGCCCGCCGGCCCCCCGCTGTACCCGGACGGCGAGGTCAGCGACGAGCCGGAGGAGCAGCTGGTCGCCGAGCTGATCCGCGAGGCCGCCCTGGACGGCGTGCGTGAGGAGCTGCCGCACTCGATCGCGGTCGTGGTCGAGGAGATGTCGCTGCGCGAGGGCAGGCCGGCCGACCGGCCCCTGCTGGACGTCTACGCGAACCTGTTCGTCGAGCGCGACAGCCAGAAGTCGATCGTGATCGGCCGCAAGGGCGCCCGTCTCAAGGACGTGGGCAGCCGTGCCCGCCACCAGATCGAGGCGTTGCTCGGCACTCCCGTCTACCTCGACCTGCGCGTCAAGCTGGCCAAGGACTGGCAGCGCGACCCCAAGCAGCTGCGCCGGCTCGGGTTCTGATCATCGGCTGGTCTGCGCCCAGCACAGCGCCACCCGGTCGCCCTCGGCCCAGGCGTCCCGGCGGGGCACCTCGAAGCCGTAGGAGAACGACGCGTCGGTGTCCAGGTAGCGCCGCACCGGTTCCTCGCACCGGCCGAGCGCCCGGTCCTGCACGGTGGCGGCGCCGGGGTAGCGCTCGTTCGGCCCGCCGACGGTCTGGGTGGCGACCGCGCGCCACTGGTGCGGTTGTGTGCAGGCGACGTGCCGGAACCTCTGCGCGCTCGGGCTGACCGGACTGCACCGGGTGAAGCTGTTCCGGCTGCGCTCGCGCTCCAGCGCGCCGCCGAGGTCGCGCGGCAGCGCGGACAGCTCCTCGGGGGTCGCGTAGGCGTACACGTCGCAGCGCACCCAGCGTGCGCCCAGCGCGAACTGCTCGTCGGAGGGCAGGAAGTACGTCGGGGTGAGCATGCTCAGCCGGCGCTGGGTGCGGCTGCCGCCGACGTAGTCGCGGAACTCGCGGGCGCACAGCCGGTCGGCGGCGTCCTCGACGGGGGCGTCACCGGTGGAGATGGCGTTCTCCGCGACCGCTGCGGGCAGCTCGCCGACGTGGTAGGTGATCACGGTGTGCCGCCGGCGGCAGGGAACCGCGGGGTCGTCGTTGACGATCGTGCTGAGCCCCTCGACGCTCAGCTGCCGGCAGGCGATCTCCTCCGGTGGTGGCTCCAGCGAGGGCCCCGGTGACGGCTCGGTGCCGGTGTCCTGCGGGTTCTCGGTCGGCTGCACGTCGGCACCCACCGACGTCGACGGCGCCGACCGCGCGCCGTCCGGCTCGCTGGTGGCGG
Source organism: Actinomycetota bacterium (assembly GCA_030862655.1). Next base: position 2,824 of record JALZDI010000200.1, read on the forward strand.
TGCAGCCGGTCAGGACCAGCAGCGCGGCCAGCCCGGCCAGCCAGGCCGGCAGGGTCGCCGGCGGCATCGGCGGTCGGGTCTCCACACCGTCGAGGTTAGGCCCCCTGCGCCAGCCGCCGTCGGGGCTCGACCGCTCGCCGTACGTCCCCGGCCGCTCATCGCAAGGTTGTGGCTACGCCGCGTGGCCCGCGGCTAGTGTGACGTGGGCAACATCACCCCTGAGGTGACAACCGACGGTGAACCGGACGTGTCTGTGTGCGGGCCGCACGCGGGGCGGGGCGGAACGTTCAGCTCTCCCAAGCGAAGGGACCGCAGTCTCATGACTCTCGACCCCAACGAAGCGCGTCGCGCCACGGCCGTGGGCGAGGCCGAGAAGCGCAAGCAGGTACGCAAGGCCGCGGTCGCCAGCGTCGTCGGAACCTCCATCGAGTGGTACGACTTCTTCCTGTACGGCACCGCGGCCGCGCTGGTGTTTCCCACGGTCTTCTTCCCGGACTCCAGCGAGTACGCCGGGCAGCTCGAGTCGTTCGCGACGCTGGCGGTCGGCTTCGCCGCCCGCCCGGTCGGCGCCGCCATCTTCGGCCACTGGGGCGACCGCATCGGCCGCAAGGCCACGCTGATCGTCACCCTGCTGCTGATGGGTGTCTCGACCGCGATCATCGGGGTGCTGCCCGGCACCGACACCATCGGTCTCGCTGCGCCCGTCCTGCTGGTGCTGCTGCGGCTGCTGCAGGGCATCGCGGTCGGCGGGGAGTGGAGCGGCTCGGTGCTGCTGGCGATGGAGTGGGGCGACCAGAAGCGTCGCGGCCTGATGGGCAGCTACGCCCAGATCGGCGTACCCGTCGGCCTGCTGCTGGGCACCGGTGGACTGTCCCTGCTCTACACCGTCGCGCCGGACGCGTTCCTGACCTGGGGCTGGCGGATCCCGTTCCTGGCGAGCCTGGTGCTCGTCGCGATCGGGCTGTGGGTGCGGCTGCGCATCCTCGAGACGCCGATGTTCGCGAAGCTGGTCGAGCAGAAGACCGTGTCCAAGCTGCCGGTCGTCGAGGTGGTCAAGCGGCACCCCAAGGAGATCGCGCTCACAGCGCTGTCGCGCTTCTCCGAGCAGATGCCGTTCTACATCTTCACCACGTTCGTGCTCAGCTACGTCGTGTCCGACGATGTGGGGCTGTCGGAGGGGTTCGCGCTGAACTGCGTGATGGCCGCGGCGGCGCTGCAGCTGGTGTCGCTGCCGCTGTTCAGCCACCTGTCGGACCGGATCGGCCGCAAGCGGGTGTACAACGCCGGCATCATCGCGATGGCCGTCTACGGCTTCTTGTACTTCGGGCTGCTCAACACCGGCAGCGCCGTGCTGGTGTTCCTGGCGATCGTGCTGTCGCTGGTCCCGCACGACATGCAGTACGGGCCGCAGGCGGCGCTGATCGCGGAGAGCTTCCCGACGTCGCTGCGCTACGGCGGGGCCGGGATCGGCTACCAGCTCTCGTCGGTGTTCGCCGGCGGTCCGGCACCGCTCGTCGCGACGGTGCTGATAGAGGAGTTCGGCACGGCCTACGCGATCTCCGGGTTCATCCTGTTCTCGTGCGTGGTGTCGCTGGTGGCGGTGATCCTGCTGCCGGACCGGTCGCGGATCGACATCACCGACGACTCGGCCTACGCCCGCAAGAGGCAATCGCCCGCGCGGGCGTAGCGGACCGGGCAGGGCCGGCTCAGTTGACC
>JALZDI010000031.1 GCA_030862655.1 Actinomycetota bacterium
GGCGCGGGATCCTCGCCGCGCCCGGGGACTTCTACGGCCGCGCCGGGGCCGACCATGTGCGGGTGGCGTTCACCGCCACCGACGACCGGGTCGCCGCGGCCGTCGACCGCCTCGCAACCTGACCCCCTTCGTGTCGAGGCTGCGCGGGTGCCCCGCCCCTTCGTGTCGAGGCTGCGCGGGTGCCCCGCCCCTTCGTGTCGAGGCTGCGCGGGTGCCCCGCCCCTTCGTGTCGAGACTGCAGAAGTGCTCCAGCTCAGCGACCGTGGACTGCGCGGCTGGATCACGCACCGTCGCGAGACGTCCGAAGGGGTGAGAACTTTGCCTGGACGTCTGACGGCCGAGGGCAGAGGGCACGCTCGAGGCTTCGGACGCTGACGCAAAATGACCGTTGCTTCGGACGCCACGCAGGCGCTGGTCGCCATCGGGGCGTTTGCGCAGGCTCGGCACGAAGGAATCCCACCCCGCTGGACATTCGCGCAGTCGCCGTGCGTAGGGCGATGCCCGTCCGCATCGCCTGGCGCGAGGTGGTCGTCTCTCGGGCCGCGAAGCAACCAGAACGCGCCACACGACGTGAGGAGGTCCTGCCTCCTCCGCGCCGAGACTGCACGAGTGCCTCGCCCCCTTCGCGACGAGACTGTCCGAGTGCCTCGCCCCCTTCGCGACGAGACTGCCCGAGTGGGCTCACGGAATGCGGTGGTGGGCGAGACGTGCGACCAGCGCGCCGGCCAGCGCGGCGCCGACCGTGCCCAGAGCCTGGTCGCCCAGCGTGTCCTCGTAGGCGGTCGCCAACTCGGTCCCGTGCCGGATGAAGGTGTACCACTCGCCGAGCTCCCACCCGAGCGCGAGCACCGCCCCGATCCCCGTGACGAGCAGGCCCAGGACCCACCCCGACAGTGCCGTGGCACGGACCAGCAGCAGACCGATGCCACCGCTGAGCAGGCACCAGTTGACCAGGTGGTTGACGTCGTCCCACCACGTGACGGTGTCGTAGAGGTTGGCGGTGTTGCCGGCGACGTCGACCAGGAACGGCGCCATGATCAACGCGAAACCCGCCCACGGCAGCGTCGACGGCTCCAGCTGGCCCGGGCCCCGTCGTACACGAGCCACCAGTGCCCAGAGCGTCGGCACTACCAACATCATCGCCGGGTAGGCGAACAGACGCGCGCCGAAGCCCTTGCCCTCGAACTGCGGTAGCGCAGCCGCGAACGTCCCGACCAGCAGCTGTACGACGGTCGCGAGGAGGACGGCCACTGCCAGCCAGAATGTCCACGGCAGGGCAGCGGCGCGAGCGCGGGTCATGACGCCAGTGTCGTCGATACCGCGGTGGCCGGTGGGGCGTTCGCGCAGTCTCGGCGGGATGGGGTGGGCGTTCGCGCAGTCTCGGCGCGACGGGCGGGGGCGTTCGCGCAGTCTCGGCGCGAAGGGGCGATGGGGGGGAGGGGTCACGCGGCGTCGTCGACGACCTCGGCGTGCACGTGGTCGCGGTGCTCGAGCACCGGCTGGTTCGGGCCGGACGGCTCGTCGTACTCGCGCCAGCCGGCCTCGGAGCGGATGCCTGCGCTCCAGATGCGGTCGTCGTAGATCACCGTCTCGATGCCGAGCTGGTCCGCCCGTGCCACCAGGTAGTGCGCGGCCGCCCAGCCCCGGCGCTGGTTGGCCGGGCCCGCGGGCCGGAAGAACACGTCAACGGCCCGTCCCTCGTAGTGCGCAGACCCCTCGATGTGGCCGGTGGTCACCCCGCCGGGCTGGAACCCGCCCACCGGAAGCGGACCAAACGTGCGCTCCAGGTCACGCAGGGCGACGTTCGCGCGCCGGGTCAGCCCGTTGCGCCGCATCTCCTGCGGATCCCGGTCCTCGTGACGCACCACGCAGGTGAACGCGGCCTGGCTGTACCCGGTCAGCGTGGATGCGAGCACCCGGGCGTCGTCCTCGTGGTCGGCGTACGCGTTTCCGAACGCCGAGCGCTGCACCTCCTGCGCCGCCTCGGTGACCCGCATCGACCGGTAGCCGCGGACCTTCTCCAGCGCGTCGTAGAAGCGGTTCGCCGAGTGGTAGATGTCGCGCACCTGTCTGGCCGAGCCCCAGCCCTGAGACGGGCGCTGCTGGAAGATGCCGAGTGAGTCCCGGTCGCCGTGGTCGAGGTTGCGGATGTCGGACTCCTGGTACGCCGTGGCCAGCGCGATGCTGACCGCGCGCGCCGGCAGCCCCCGCTCGACGGCGATCCCGGCGATAACCGCGGCGTTCTGCGCCTGTTCCAGGTCGACGTCGACGGACTCGCCGGCGGCGGTGGCCGTGCAGCCCTCGCGGTCGGGGAACGGGCCGACCCCGAACCACACCAGACCGAGGACCACGAGCGCGACGAGGAGCAGACCGACGAGCCCGCGCGCGACCCTGCGCGCCCCCGACGCCTTCCGCACCCCGGCCGCCCCCCGGCGGCTCATCGACGTCTCATCGCGCGCTCAGTTGGCGTGCAGCGCTTCGTTGAGCTCGATGCGGCGCCCCTCGCGGGACACGGCCTCGATCGCACCGCTCACGGAGTTGCGGCGGTACAGGACGCCGTTGCTTCCCGACAGCTCCAGCGCTTTGACCACGCCACCGTCGGGCAGCGTCACCTTGGTGCCCGCGGTCACGTAGCAGCCGGCCTCGACCACGCAGTCGTCGCCCAGCGAGATGCCGATCCCGGAGTTGGCGCCGAGCAGGCAGCGCTCGCCGATGGCGATGATGGCCTTGCCGCCCCCGGACAGCGTGCCCATGATCGACGCGCCGCCGCCGACGTCAGACCCGTCGCCGACGACCACGCCGGCCGAGATCCGGCCCTCCACCATCGACGCCCCCAGCGTTCCGGCATTGAAGTTCACGAAGCCCTCGTGCATCACCGTGGTGCCGCTCGCCAGGTGCGCACCGAGGCGCACCCGGTCGGCATCGGCGATGCGCACACCTGTGGGCACGACGTAGTCGGTCATCCGCGGGAACTTGTCCAGCCCGAACACCTGCACCGAGGCGCCGGCAGCGCGCAGCCGCAGCCGGGTCTCCTCGAACCCTTCCGGGTCGCACGGCCCGGCGCTGGTCCAGACCACGTTGGCCAGCGAGCCGAACATGCCGTCGAGGTTCTGCCCGTGCGGGCGGACCAGCCGGTGGCTGAGCAGGTGCAGCCGCAGGTAGGCGTCGGCGGCGTCGGCAGGGGCCGTGTGCAGGTCGATCTCGGTGAGTACGACGGACCGGCGCACGCCGCGGGCCTCGTCGGGGCCCTCCAGCGCCTTCAGGTCCGCCGGCGGCTCCTCGGTGGTGCGCTCGCCCAGGGCGGGCGCGGGATACCAGGTGTCCAGCACCCTGCCCGCGTCGGTGGTCGTGGCCAGGCCGAAGCCCCAGGCGGTCGTGGGATTCGCTGTGTCGGTCACCGGGAGAGGCTATCCAACCCGGCAAGCCGCTACGGTCGCAGCCATGGCGATCGCGCGGTTCAAGGACCTCTGCGTCGACACCACCTGTGGCGAGGAGCTCGGCCGGTTCTGGGCCGCCGCCCTCGGGCTGGCCTTCGAGCCCGAGCAGGAGCGCTCAGGCCGGGTGGCCGGCACGCTGACCGGGCCGACGCCGCAGCACCGGGTGTGGATGAACGTCGTACCCGAGGCCAGGAGCGTCAAGCAGCGGGTGCACCTCGACGTGCACACCGACTCCGTGCAGACGCTGGTCGACCTCGGCGCGACGGTGGTCGACGTCCGCCCCGGCTGGACGGTGCTGGCCGACCCCGAGGGTGGCGAGCTGTGCGCGTTCGTGCGTGAGCAGGTGCCCGACCACCGGCTCTACGAGGTCAGCATCGACTGTGCCGACCCCGCCGCGGTCGCCTCCTTCTGGGGGGACGTGTTCGGCACCCCCGCGCAGCACGACGCGGATCACGGCTGGTGGTCGGTCGAGTCGGTACCGGGTGCGCCATTCGAGTCGATGGTGTTCGACGCGGTACCGGAGCCGAAGACGGTGAAGAACCGTATCCACTGGGATGTCGACGCCGACGACCTGCAGCCGCTGCTCGACCGCGGCGCGACGGTCGTACGCGCCAGGGGCGGCGACATCCGGTGGACCGTGCTGGCCGACCCCGAGGGCAACGAGTTCTGCGCGTTCACCGACTGAGGCACAATCGCGGCCATGGCCTCTCTCGACCTCAGCCAGGACGTCGTGTCGCTGACCCACACGCTCGTCGACATCGAGTCGGTCAGCGGCAACGAGCGCGTGATCGCCGACGCGGTCGAGCACGCGCTGCGCGCCCTGCCGCACCTGTACGTCGAGCGCGACGGCGACACCGTGATGGCGCGCACCGACCTGGGCAGGTCCGAGCGGGTCGTGCTCGCCGGGCACCTCGACACCGTGCCGCTCAACGCCAACCTGCCGGGCCGTCTCGACGGGGACCGCCTCACCGGTCTCGGGTCCTGCGACATGAAGGGCGGCTGTGCGGTGATCCTGCGTGCGGCGGCCGAGCTGGCTGAGCCCAACCGCGACGTCACGTTCTTCCTGTACGAGTGCGAGGAGGTCGAGGCCGAGCGCAACGGGCTCAAGCGGCTGTCGTCCACCCGGCCGGAGTGGTTCGCGGCCGACTTCGCCGTGCTGATGGAGCCGACGTCGGCGGCGGTCGAGGGCGGCTGCCAGGGCACGATGCGCGTCGACGTGGTGGCGCGTGGGAGCAGGGCGCACAGCGCGCGTTCGTGGACCGGCGACAACGCGATCCACAAGGCGGCCGACATCCTGCAGCGGCTGCGCGACTTCGAGCCGCGGCAGCCGGACGTCGACGGGCTGACCTACCACGAAGGGCTGAACGCCGTCTTCATCAGCGGCGGGGTGGCCGGCAACGTGATCCCCGACGAGGTGCGGGTGAGCGTGAACTACCGGTTCGCCCCCGACCGCGACGAGGAGGAGGCGCTGGCGTTCCTGCGGGAGTTCTTCGACGGCTACGAGCTCGAGGTCAGCGACGTGGCGCCCGCGGCGCGGCCGGGGCTGGACCGCCCGGTGGCGGCCGCCTTCGTCGAGGCGATCGGGTCCAAGCCGCGGCCGAAGCTGGGGTGGACCGACGTCGCCCGGTTCACGCAGCTCGACGTACCCGCGGTCAACTACGGGCCCGGCAGCCCGATGATGGCCCACAAGCAGGACGAGTACGTCGAGCTCGCCGAGCTGCGCGAGTGCGAGCGCCGCATCCTGTCCTGGCTGTCTGACTGACCACCCGCCCCTTCCCGTCGAGACTGCGCGACTGCCCCACCCCTTCGCGTCGAGACTGCGCGACTGCCCCAATCCTTCGCGTCGAGACTGCGCGAGTGCCCCAGCTCAGTCGGGGCTGTGCGGGTCCATCGCCTCGGCGCGCCCCGCCTCGACGGCGGGACCACGGTCGCGGCTGGCCTCGGTCATGATCTTCACCGCCTCGTCGACGTCGTCGGTGACCTGCAGCAGGTCCAGGTCGACGCCGTGGATCTTGCCGTCGTCGAGGACTGTGTCGCGCAGCCAGTCGACCAGCCCCTGCCAGTAGCCCGAGCCCATCAGCACGATCGGGAACGACGTGACCTTGCGCGTCTGCACCAGGGTGAGCGCCTCGAAGACCTCGTCGAAGGTGCCGAAGCCGCCGGGCATGACCACGAAGCCCTGCGCGTACTTGACGAACATCGTCTTGCGCGCGAAGAAGTACCGGAAGTTGATGCCGACGTCGACCCACTCGTTGAGCCCCTGCTCGAAGGGCAGCTCGATGCCGAGTCCGACCGACACGCCACCGGCCTGGCTCGCCCCCTTGTTGGCGGCCTCCATGATGCCCGGGCCACCGCCGGTGATCACCGCGTAGCCGGCCTCAGCCAGCGCATGCCCCAGCTGTACGGTCTTCTCGTAGTCGGGGTGGTCGGGGCGGGTTCGCGCACTGCCGAACACGCTGATCGCCGGGCCCAGCTCGGCCAGCATGCCGAACCCCTCGACGAACTCCGACTGGATCCGCAGCACCCGCCACGGGTCGGTGTGCACCCAGTCCGAGGGCCCGCGCGAGTCCAGCAGCCGCTGGTCGGTCGTACTGGTCTGCACCTGGCCGCGGCGCATCACGATCGGCCCCCGGCTCTTCTGCCGCGGCCGGTCGGGATGGATCGACTTGTCCGACGGCTCATCTGTCATGGGACGAGGCTAACGTCCGCGCGCCCGCGGGTACGGCGACCGCGTCCGTGGGGCGTTCGCGCAGTCTCGGCGGGATGGGGTGGGGCGTTCGCGCAGTCTCGGCGGGATGGGGTGGGGCGTTCGCGCAGTCTCGGCGGGATGGGATGGGGGTCAGGCGAGACCCCGGCGGGCGACGGCGGGGGGCGCGAGACCGCGGATCGCGGCCACCATCCGCAGGGCCTGCCGGGTCTCGGCCACGTCGTGTGCGCGGAAGACGCGCGCACCGTGCCAGGCCGAGACGGCGGTGGCCGCCAGCGTGCCGGGCAGGCGCTGGTCGACCGGAAGGTCCAGCGTCTCGCCGACGAAGTCCTTGCGCGACAGAGCCACCATCACCGGCCAGCCGGTGGCGACCACCTCGTCGAGCCGACGGGTGACCTCGAGCGAGTGCCAGGTGTTCTTGCCGAAGTCGTGGGTCGGGTCGAGGACCACTCCGTCGGGCCGCACCCCCGCCTCGACCGCCTGCGCGGCCAGCGCGGTCGTCCGCGCGACCACGTCCGCCACCACGTCGTCGTAGGCAACCCGGTGCGGGTCGGTGCGCGGAGCCACCCCGCCGGTGTGGCTGCACACCAGGCCCGCGCCGTACTCCGCGGCCACCTCCATCAGAGCGGGGTCGGCGCCGGCCCAGGTGTCGTTGAGCAGGTCGGCCCCCTGCCGGCACAGCTCGCGCGCCACCTCGGCCCGCCAGGTGTCCACGCTGATGACCACGTCGGGATGCCGTTCGCGCACCTGTCCCACGAAGGTCGCGGTGCGCCGCAGCTCCTCGTCGACGCTGACGTAGTCGCCGAACCCGGCCTTCACCCCGCCGATGTCGACGATCCCGGCGCCGTCGCGCACCGCCTGGTCGACCCGTTCGAGTGCGGCCTCGTCCTGGAAGGTCGCGCCAGGGGCGTAGAACGAGTCCGGCGTGCGGTTCACGATCGCCATCACCACCGGCTCGGAAGCCTCGAACACCCGGCCGCCCAGCCGCAGCGGCCCCGGCCGCGCACCACCGCCGTCGGGACCGCTCACCTCGTGCCCGCTCACGCAGCACAGCGTGGCACGATCGGCTGCGTGATCTGGTTCCTGGGCGTGGTGATCGTGCTCGTCGTGGGCGCCACGGTGGTGGTCGCGCTCGGTCACGGCGGCGGTCTGCAGCCGGTGTACGACGACCGCCCGGACGTGCTGGTGCCCGCCGAGGGGCCGCTGACCGGGTCCGCGCTGCGCTCGGTGCGGTTCTCGCTCGGCTTCCGCGGCTACCGGATGGACGAGGTCGACGCCCTGCTCGCCCGGCTGGCCGAGCAGCTCGACGAGGAGCACGACGCGGAGGATCGGTCGTGAGCGCGGTGATGTTCCGGGAGGCCGTCGACATCCACGCGCCCGTCGAGCGGGTGTGGGCCTACCTCGTCGACTGGCCGCGGCAGTCGGACTGGATCCCCGCCACGCACGTGTGGGGCGTCGACGAGGGGGCCGGCATCGGCACCCAGATCGAGGCATGGAGCGGACTGGGCCGGGTCGGCTTCCTCGACACGATGACGATCACCGCCTGGGACCCGCCGCACCGCTGCGAGGTGCTGCACACCGGCCGGGTGATGCGCGGCGAGGGCGGCTTCGAGCTGGCGCCGCGCGGGGCCGACGGCTCACGGCTGGACTGGTGGGAGCGGCTGCGCGTGCCCGGGGGAGCGGCCGCGCCGCTGGTCGCGCCGCTGGTCGGCCCGCTGTCGCGGCAGATGATCCGCCGAGCGCTCGGCAACCTCAAGCGCGGCGTCGAGACCGGGACTCGGCAACCGTGACCGGCGGCCCGGCGGACGGTCCGGCGGATGGCGCGGTGCAGGGCGCGGACGGCCGGCTGCGCTGCCCGTGGGGCGTGACGACGCCGGACTACCAGGCCTACCACGACCACGAGTGGGGTCGGGCGGTACGCGACGACCGCGGACTCTTCGAGCGGCTCACGCTGGAGGCCTTCCAGTCCGGGCTGTCGTGGCTGACGATCCTGCGCAAGCGCGAGGCCTTCCGCACCGCCTTCGCCGGCTTCGACCCCGCCGTCGTCGCCGCGTACGACGAGCGCGACCGCGCCCGGCTGCTGGCCGACGCGGGCATCGTCCGCAACCGCGCCAAGGTGGACGCCACCATCGCCAACGCCCGGGCGGTGCTCGCCCTCGAGGTCGGGCTGGCCGACCTGCTCTGGTCGTTCGCCCCCGAGCCCGGCGGCCGGTCGCGGCCGGCGCGGCTGTCCGACGTACCCGCGACGACGGCGGAGTCCACCGCGATGGCCAGGGAGCTCAAGCGCCGGGGCTTCGTGTTCGTCGGGCCCACCACGGCGTACGCGCTGATGCAGGCGACCGGCATGGTCGACGACCACCTGGTCGGTTGCTGGGTGAACTCGGACAATTAGGACATCACCTCCAATCCGGTGTTGCCAGCAGGAACCGGTTACAGCACCATGTGCCCGTGACTCTGTCGGAACTCACCTGGATGCTGACGGCGCTGGCGGCCGTCATGGTGCTGCTGACGCGGATCCGGCTCGCGTCCACGAACCACCGTCCGGCGGGTCGGATCGACTTCTCCAAGTCGGTGCTCACGGTGCACACCGCTGCCGGCGTCATCGCGCTCGCGCTGTGGGTCCCGGGGCTGGTCATCGGGTTCCGGCCGATGGTGCTGGCGGCGCTGGTGGCGTGGTGGGTCGTCACCGTCGCCGGGCTGCTGCTGCTCTCGCGCTGGCTGCCGTCGCACGGCCGGCACGCCACGGACGCGGTCGGCGACGAGTGGACCGAAGGTCCCTGGCTGTCGATGCTTGCCCATCTGGGCATGCTGGGGGGAGCGGTGTTCTTCAGCTGGGCGGTGCTGACGCAGGTGGTCTGAGCCACGGACCCGGCCGCGGGGCCGGCGACACGAAGGGGCGGGGCGATGCGAGGACGGCGGCAACAGGGACGGCGGCAACAGGGACGGCGGCAAAAGGGACGGCGGCCACGGTGGTCGGTGGTCCCGGTGGCGTGCGGGGTGGCATGCGCGGTGGTCGTGCCTGCGCTCGTCGTCACGGCCCCGTCGTACGGCGGGGCAGGCGACCGACCGGCGGTGATCGGCCAGCGGATCATCGGCCGCAGCATCAAGGACCGGCCGATCCGGGCCTGGCACGTCGGTGACCCCGACGCCCGCCGCACCGTCGTCGCGATGGCCACCATGCACGGCGACGAACCACGGCCCCGGCAGACGCTGATGCGGCTGCGTGACGGGGCGCCGGTCCGCGGCGTCGACCTGTGGCTGGTGCCGACCGTCAACCCCGACGGGCTGGCCCGCCGCTCGCGCTACAACTTCCGCGGCATCGACATCAACCGCAACTTCCCGGTCCGCTGGACCTCGGAGCCGCACCACGGCCCCCGCCCGGCGTCGGCGCCGGAGACGCGGGCGCTGATACGGTTCCTGCGCAGCGTCAGCCCTGACCGGGTGGTGTCGTTCCACCAGCCGCTGCGCGGGGTGGACGTGCTCGGCGCGAAGATACCGGCGTTCTCGCGCCGGCTGGCCGAGGCGTTCCGGCTACCGCGCAAGGAGTTCGACTGCGGCGGCGGGTGCCACGGCACGATGACGCAGTGGTTCAACCGCCGGTTCGCCGGCGCGTCGGTCACCGTCGAGTACGGCCCCCGGCCGAGCTGGCGGTACGTCAACCGGTTCGGCCCGCGCGCGCTGCTGCGGGCGATCGGCGGCTCGCGGTAGGCGGATCAGAGGCGGCGCTTGACGTAGCGGGTCGGCCCCATCGCCACCCGCGGCTGCCGGTCGGGGTCGAGCCAGCGTACGAGCCAGCGGGCGTGCCGTGGCCGCATCGCGACGCAGCCGGCCGTCGGGCCGCCGTTGGTGACGTGCAGGAAGATGCCGCCGCCGCGGGAGGTGTCGGCGCGGTCGCGCGCCACCCACTGCCGGCGGGTGCGGGAGTAGTGCACCCCGCTGGGCAGGTTGAAGCCGACGACCACCGCCCAGCGGTACTGGCCGCGGAAGTCCCACAGCCGCTCGCGGTAGCCGCGTCGCCAGTGGGTCGTGGCCGCCTTGTGCCGCTGGTAGACGTTGTAGGTCGCGGGGTCGCGCGGCTCGTAGGGCCAGTAGTCGTTGCGGTCGAAGCGCCGGTACGGCAGCGACCCGCCGGGATCGGCCCGCGACCCGAAGGCCCGGGGGAGGGCGAAGGCGCCCGCGGGCGACGTACCCGTGGACTGCCGGCGCCGGGCCCAGTGCACCCACCCGTTCCAGCCGATGCGGGCCTTGACCGGCCCGCGCACCAGGCGCCACGGCCCGCCGCGGGCGCGCTGCCAGGCGCGCAGCGTGGCGTGCGAGGTCTGCCAGCCGGGCGAGGTGACCGTCACCATCTGCCGCACC
>JALZDI010000201.1 GCA_030862655.1 Actinomycetota bacterium
CGACGTCCTCGACGTCTCGGACGTCTGACCCCCCTTCCGCCCCACCCCTCGCCGCCCCTTCGCGCCGAGACTGCGCGAGTGCCCCGCTGCTTCGCGTCGAGACTGCGCAAGTGCCCACCCTCGCACCGGGACTGCCCAAGTGCCCCACCCGAGCCGTGTCCATCCCGCACCACAGAAGCAGGCCACGAGTGAGAGACGCACCTGGTCGCGCACCACGTGACGACCTGGTTGTCGCGCGCGGCGAAAAGCAGCAACTTCGTCACCTGTCACGCGGCCGGGTCACTCCAAGCACGTCCGACCTCCTGGGACAGTGGCCGCGTGCAGCTCGTGGATGTCCCATACGCGCCGGTCGGCGAGTTCGGCAGCTCCGGTGTGTCGGTGTTCTTCGTCGAGAAAGCCGCGGCCCCGGGTGTAGCAGGGGCACTCGCGCAGTCTCGACGCGAAGCAGCGGGGCACTCGCGCAGTCTCGACGCGAAGCAGCGGGGCACTCGCGCAACCTCGACGCGAAGCAGCGGGGCACTCGCGCAGCCTCGACGCGAAGCAGCGGGCACTCGCGCAACCTCGACGCGAAAGGGCGTCAGAGCGGCCGCGGCTTGGCGACGTGCAGACCGATCGCGCTCGGCGTACCGGCGGTGGAGCGCCGCTGCAGCACGTCGCGCTCCAGCACCTCGAGGCCGACCAGCTCCCACTGCGGGAGCCCGCAGGAGTCGCGGTGCTCGTTCCACACCCGCATCGCCAGCGAGGCGGCGTCGAGCATCAGCTCGGCCTCCTCCCAGTACTGCAGCTCGGCGCTGGTGGAGTCGTAGCGCACCGAGTGCAGGAACGGCCGCTCGTCCTGCAGCCGCTCCAGCGCGGTGCGCACGACCGTGACCTCCTGCGGCTCACCACCGAGGGTGATCGTCACGTGCCACAGCCGAACGGGGTCGTTCACGAGATTTCCTCATCCAGAGCAACGGTCGTCTGTCCAACAGTGTGCGGACGCTGACACACAGTGTCAGCCGAACGCAGGGCTCTTTGCCAACCCGCAGGCTATCGGTGCAGCAGCACCAGGTCGTCGCGGTGCACCAACTCGCGCTCGTAGCCGGCGCCGAGCTCGGCCTTCAGCGCGTGCGTGGACCGCCCGAGCAGCGGCGGCAGCTCGTCGCTGTCGTAGTTGACCAGCCCGCGCGCCACCGCGACGCCGTCGGGGGCCACCAGGTCGACCGGGTCACCGGCCACGAAGCTGCCCTGGACCCCGGTGACACCGGCGGGCAGCAGCGAGGCCCGGCGCTCGGTGACCGCCTGCACGGCTCCGGCGTCGAGTACGAGGGACCCGCGCGGCTCGGTCGCGTGCGCCAGCCACAGCAGCCTCGTGGGCCGGCGCCGGCCGGTGGGATGGAACAGGGTGCCGACGTCGCCGCCGCCGAGCGCGTCGCCGGCCTCGCCAGCCGCCGCGAGCAGCACCGGGATGCCGGCCTGGGTGGCCATCTTGGCGGCGTCGATCTTGGTCGCCATGCCGCCGGTACCGAGGCCGGACCGGGTCCGCCCGAGCGACACCCCCTCGAGCTCGTGGTCGGCGCTGATGGTCGCGATCCGGGTGCTCGCCCGGTCTCGCGGGTCGCCGTCGTACAGCGCGTCGACGTCGGACAGCAGCAACAGCAGGTCGGCGTGCACCAGATGCGCCACCAGCGCCGCGAGCCGGTCGTTGTCGCCGAAGCGGATCTCGCTGGTGGCCACGGTGTCGTTCTCGTTCACGATCGGCACCACGCCGAGCTCGAGCAGCTTGGCGAACGTGCGGTAGGCGTTGCGGTAGTGCCCGCGCCGGGTCACGTCGTCGACGGTCAGCAGGATCTGACCGGCGCGTACGCCGTGGTCGGCGAACGCCTCGGTGTAGCGGTGCACGAGCAGCCCCTGGCCGACACTGGCCGCGGCCTGCTGGGTGGCCAGGTCTCGTGGCCGCCGCGCCAGCCCCAACGGCGAAAGCCCCGACGCGATCGCCCCGGAGGAGACCAGCACCACCTCGACCCCGCGCCGGTGGGCGGCGGCGAGCACGTTGACCAGGGCCGCCAGCCGGGCCGCGTCGATACCGCCCTCGGCGCTGCTCAGCGACGAGGACCCGACCTTGACCACGACCCGGCGCGCGGCCGCGACGTCCGCACGCACGCCACCCGACGCGCGTCCCGACCCGCCGGCCATCAGCGTTCCTCCAGCCGGGGGTCGCGTCCGCGCGGGCCGCGCAGGATCTCCGCGCCCGCATCGACCTGCGGCTCGAAGTCGAACACCACAGCGTCGTCCTCGGGCCCGATCAGCACGTCGTCGCCGCGCTGCGCGCCCAGCTGCAGCAGCCGGTCCTCGACGCCGAGCCGGGCCAGCCGGTCGGCCAGGTAGCCGACCGCCTCGTCGTTGCTGAAGTCGGTCTGGCGTACCCAGCGCTCGGGCTTCTCGCCGCGCACCCGCCACTGCTCGCCCTGTCGCGCGACCACGAACTCGGGCCCGGCCTGCGCCGGCGGCCGGATCACCACCCGGGCCGGCTCCGGCGCGGGGGCCTCGTCACGCCGCGCCTGCACCAGCCGCGCCATCTCGAACGCCAGCTCGCGCAGCCCCTGGTGCGCGGCGGCCGAGACGACCAGGCAGCGCATCCCCCGGGCCTCGATGTCGGGGCGCACCATGTCGGCCAGCTCGCGGGCGTCTGGGACGTCGGCCTTGTTCAGGGCCACGAGCCGGGGCCGGTCGTCGAGCCCGCCGTACCCGGCGAGCTCGGTCTCGATCACGTCGAGGTCGCTCAGCGGGTCGCGGCCGGGCTCCATGGTGGCGCAGTCGACCACGTGCACGAGCGCGGCGCAGCGCTCGACGTGGCGCAGGAAGTCGTGGCCGAGTCCGCGGCCCTCCGCCGCCCCCTCGATCAGCCCGGGAACGTCGGCCACGGTGAAGGTCGTCTCCCCCGCGGTGACCACGCCGAGGTTCGGCACCAGCGTGGTGAACGGGTAGTCGGCGATCTTGGGCCGGGCCCGCGACAGGGCCGCGACCAGGCTTGACTTGCCCGCGCTGGGGAAGCCGACCAGGCCGACGTCCGCGACCACCTTCAGCTCGAGCGTGATGCGGTGGTCCTGGCCCGGCTCGCCCTTCAGCGCGAAGCCGGGCGCCTTGCGTTTGGTGGAGGCCAGCGCCGCGTTGCCCAGTCCGCCGCGTCCCCCGGCCGCGACCACGACCTCCGACCCGGCGCCGACGAGGTCGGCGAGCGCCTCGCCGTGTTCACCGAGCACCACGGTGCCGTCGGGTACGGCGAGCACGAGGTCGGTGCCCTTGCCGCCGTTGCGGTGGCCGCCCTCGCCATGGGCGCCGTGCTCGGCCCGGCGGTGCGGCGAGTGGTGCAGGTCGAGCAGCGTCGTGACCTGTGGGTCGACGCGCAACACGACCGACCCGCCGTCGCCGCCGTTGCCGCCGTCAGGCCCGCCCAGCGGCCGGAACTTCTCCCGGTGCACCGACGCGACGCCGTTGCCGCCGCGGCCACCGGTGACACGCAGGACCACCTGGTCGACGAACGTCGGCACAGCCATGCGGTCCTCCTCCCGGCCCGGCAGCGCGAAGGCGGGCCGCAGCCCGCCTTCTGCTCACTGACCAGTCTGCCGGTGGCGTGCTACTCCGCCGCTGCGGGTACGACGTTGACGACGCGACGGCCGCGGCGCCTGCCGAACTCGACCGAGCCCTCGACCAGCGCGAACAGGGTGTCGTCACCGCCACGGCCGACGCCGTTGCCGGGGTGGAAGTGGGTGCCCCGCTGGCGCACGATGATCTCGCCGGCGTTGACCAGCTGGCCGCCGAAGCGCTTGACCCCGAGATACTGGGCGTTGGAGTCGCGGCCGTTCTTGGTGGAGGCTGCGCCCTTCTTGTGTGCCATCGTTCAGTCCTCGCTCGAGATCACTTGGCGTCGATGCTGGTGACTTTGACCTGGGTGTACTTCTGCCGGTGGCCCTGGCGCTTGCGGTAGCCGGTCTTGTTCTTGTACTTCAGGATGTTGATCTTGGGGCCCTTGGTCTCGCCGAGCACCTCGGCGGTGACGGCGACCTTGGCCAGCGCGTCGCGGTCGGAGGTCACGGTGCCGCCGTCGACCAGGAGTACGGCGGGCAGCGAGACGTTGTCGCCGACCGCGGTCGCCACCTTGTCGATCTCGATGACGTCGCCCACGGCGACCTTCTTCTGCAGGCCGCCACTGCGCACGATCGCGTACACCGCGGACTCACTCTCTTCGTAGGACTCAAGGCACGGGCGCCCGGACTCGCTCACGAGGCGGACACGCAAGTACGGCGCACAGCAGTGCGCCGGTCGTCCATCATACGGAGTCGGCCACAGCAGGGTCAAAACGCCCCGGTCGCGACCGGCGCCGCCGACCTGGCGCGTTGTGGTGGCCTTCCCGCCGCGAGGACCCACCAGAACGCGCCACGCGTCGGATCGGTCAGCGGGTCTCGGCGGGGTCCGGCTGCGGCGGGCCCGCAGGGCGGCTGGCCGCCCGCCTGCGGGGTCGTCGGGACCGGGC
>JALZDI010000202.1 GCA_030862655.1 Actinomycetota bacterium
TACCAGCACGGCCGACAGGTGCCGGTCGTGCCCGACGGCAGCCGGGACATCACCGCCCACGTGGCGCTGGACTCCCTGGGCGGCTACCGGACCGACCAGCGCACCGCCCTGCGCGGGCTGGGAGTGGACGGGTCCCGGCCGCCGATGGACCAGGCGCAGGAGGATCCCCCGGGCTATGTGGCCGGCCTCAGCCGCGCCGGCGCGGCGGCCGAGCTCACCGACCCGGACGGGCTCGGCGGCTTCTGCTGGCTGAGCACCCGCCCCCTGTTCGGCGACGGGGCCTAGCCGTGGGGGTGCCGACCGGGCGGGCTCTGGCCTGGCTGCTCGCCGTCGTCGCGGCGGTCGTGACCGGGCTGCGGTGGGTGGACGTGGCCGCGTCGCCGGTCGTGCTGGTGCAGTCGCTGAACCCGCTGGCCGCCGTCCTCGCCCTGGTCGCGCTGTGCGGGGCGCTGCTGCCCGGGCACCGCCGCGGTCGTGTCGGCCTGGTGGGCCTCAGCGTGCTGGTGCTGGGTGTGCACGCGGCGATCTGGGCTCCGTGGCTGACCGCCGAGCAGCCGCGGCCGGGCCGTGCGGTCACGGTGATGACGGTCAACCTGTACGTCGGGCGCGCCGACGCCGCCGCGGTCGGCCGGATCGTGCGCGCGCACAGCGTCGACGTGCTGGTGCTGAGCGAGGTCCGGCGCGACGCGCGGGACGACCTGAGCGGCGCCCTCGCGCGGCTTCCGCACGCCGTCCCGACCAGGCCCACCGGGGGCAGCACGGTGATCCGCAGCCGGCTGCCGGTGACGCCGGTGCCCGACCCGCCCGAGCAGTTCTCCGCCACCGACTCGCGCCGCAACCCGGCCGGCCGCCTGCGTGTCGGCGGCACCGAGATCACGCTGCGGGCTGTGCACCCCTCGCCGCCGACCGGAGCCCGGATCGACCGGTGGCGCGTGACACTGGACGCCCTCTCCGGCTGGGCCGGGCAGGTTCGCGGCCCACTCGTCGTCGCCGGCGACTTCAACTCCTCGGTCGACCACCCGGCGATGCGGGCGCTGCTGGCGGCCGGACTGCGCGACGCGCACGAGGTCGCCGGGGCGGGCCGACCGCCGACCTGGCCGCGCGGCAGGTCCGTGCCGCCGTTCGTGCACATCGACCACGTGCTCGTCCGCGGTCTCGACGTCGGCTCCGCCCAGGAGGTCCGCATACCCAGAAGCGACCACGACGCGGTGCTCGTCGACCTCGTCGTCCCCGCAGGGCGGTAGGCGGCGCTACAGCAGAGCCAGCAGCGCGTCGGCCACCCTGGCCCGGCCCAGCCCGTCGACCATCCGCCAGCCGGTCTCGGCCAGTCGGCTGCGTTCGCGGGCGTCGCCGAGCAGCCGGCTCACCTGCTCCGCTGCCCCGGACGGGTCGTCGCGCAGCGTCGGCATCGCGCCCAGCCCGACGACCGCCCGGCGCACCATCAGCGACCGGTAGCAGCCCAGCTGGCCGTCGTCGACCCGCACCAGACCCGCGGCCGCGCCCAGGCAGAGCAGCTCGTACGCCGAGGGACCCGCGTCGCTGAGCACGACGTCGGCGCGGGCCACCCGCTCGGCCAGCCGCGGCGAGGGCTCGACGGGCACGAGCCGCTGCCGCGGCGCGGGCCGCACGGCCGCGATCTCCTTGCCCTGCTGGGCCGACGGGACGATGAAGCCGGCCTCGAACGGCCAGCCGGTCTCGACCAGCGCGCGGGCGACCGCGGGCCCGACGCCGTCCTCGTCGGTGTCGCCGAAGAACGCCAGCACGCGCGGGGTCTCGACGCGCTCGTGCGCGGGCGGCGAGATCGGACGGTTGGCCAGCACGTCGTTGCGCAGCAGCGCGTAGTCGATGCCGGCCAGCAGCGTCGTGCCCGTCGGTACAGCGAGCGGGCGGCGGTCGGCATCGGGCTGCAGGTCGACTACCACATCGGCCTCGAGCCCGTGCAGGTCGCCGTCGACCAGGGCCAGCGTGGGCCGGCCCGTCCGCCGTACCTGCTCCGAGGTCTGCGCCGACAGCGACGTGGAGTCGTGCACGACCGCGTGCACGTCCAGCTGCTCGAGCTGCGCCACCTGGTCGTCGGCGGACTGTGCCGGCACGACGTGTGGCAGCGCGCGGGCCTCGATCTGCGCCTGGGCCCACGGCACCGACGGCGCGTCAGCGAGGAACGTCACCACGACCCCGCGCAGCACCAGCTCCTCGGCCAGGGCCAGGCAGCGGCGGAGGCCGTCGAGGCCTGCCGCAGGGCCGACGTCGCAGCACACGGCCACACTCGTCACCATCGACGCCACTCAGCCGGCGCGAGCCCGACGGAGGAGGGCCGCATCGTGCTCGATGAGGCGGTAGAGCTCGGCGGGGATGCACGACCCGGGGTCGTCGCAGAAGGGCAGGAGCGCGACACGTGAGCCGTCGGTCGACCCGTCGTCGACGAGGACGCTCAGCCTCGGTCTGCTCAGGCGCCGCCGAAGCCATCTGACAAGCACACCGGCAGATGCTAGTCGGTGGTACGACGGGAGTGCCGCGGCACGTCGAACCGCCGTGGTGACATCATCGGCACATGGACTTCCTGCGGCGGACCCCCGGCCGGGCACGGACACCCATGGACGTGCAGTTCGCCGAGGCATGGCGCGGAAGGCCGGTCGACATGGTGTCGCCGGAGTTCGTGCAGCACCGGGACACCTTCGACGGGCAGAAGGGCGTGCCGTACGAGCGGCTCGCCCCCGCCCCCGAGTCCAGCCTCGGGGAGGTGGACCGCCGCTACAGCACCCTGTCGGTCTCGCAGACCGAGCCGGCGTTCACCGTCTTCCGCTCCGACAGCCACCCAAAGGTGCCTTACGCCTCGGTGGTCGTGGACGTGAAGGCCTTCGCCGCGAACGGGCGCGAGCAGGACGCCGTTTTCGCGGGGCTGGTCCAGGACGAGCGCAACTACGTGATGGCCTGGTTCAGCCACGCCGCGGGGACCGCCGGCATCGACGCGGTCGTCGACGGCAATCTGCAGTCGCTCGGGGCCCGCGAGAGCCATGTCGCCGCGCCCTGCCGGGTGGCCTTCGCCCTCACCGGCACGTCGGTGGCCGCGCTGGTCGAGCGGGAGAACGGGTTCCGCCCGGTGGCGGCCGGACAGCTCCCCGAGGGCCTCGACCTCCGGCGTCCGGACACCCTGGCCGACTACCACTACGGCTTCGGGGTGCGCTCTTCGGCCGGCACGCTGGTGCTGGACGCCGTCGAGGCGGGACACTTCGGCCAGATCGGGCTGCGAGACCTGCGCCTGGTCACGCACGCGGACGGCCGCCCCTACACCCGGCTCGGCAGCTACTACCTGACGATGTCCCACGCCGGGTTCGGGTTCTTCGATGCTGCGCACTGGGGTGTGTGGAAGTTCGACCCGGCCCGCCTCCAGTTCCAGAACGTCGCCAAGCTGTTCTTCCAGCGGGAAGGCACCGACGCGATCCTCGGCGACCATTCCGGGCATCTCGTCCGCGACGGCGCGAACGACCGCTGGGTCGTCGCCACCAGCACCTGGGTCGACTTCGCCGGCGACGGGGTCGAGATCGCCCACACCACCGCGCCGCTGTCGACGGACCTGCTCCACGGCGTACACGTGCTGGGCAGCGAACCGCTGCCGCTCCCCCTCGACAAGCTGCCGACGGCTGCCGTCGGGCAGTGGGACCCGCACATCGTGCGCATCGGCGACCGCTGGCACGTGGCGTTCGTCAACGCCCGTGAGTTCTTCGACTTCTACCCCGCGCTGGCGGTCAGCGAGCCCGGCGGCGCGCTGACCGATCTCAGCCTGGTCGGCGCCGACGCCGGCAAGAACGAGACGGCCGGGGTGGCGCTCACCCGGTTCGCAGGCGAGTGGTACCTGCTGGCCAGCAGCGGCTCTGACTCGGCCGCCGCCGACCGCAGCCGGTTCCCCGTGTACGACCTCTCGATGCGGCAGATGGGCACCCTGGACGCGCCGCACGCGGCGGGCATCCCGTGGCCGACGCTGCTGCCGTTGCCGGCCAAGCGCGACCAGGCCCGCTGGGTGATGGTGACGTTCGACGGCACCCGGTACGACCGCGACGTGCTGGGCTACGGCAGCCACGGCGACCTGGTCCTGCTGGAGGGCCAGCAGATGACCACCGGCGAGTTCTCGACCGGTTAGCCACCCGGCGCCGGACGGCCGCTCGCGACCCGTGCGGACGCGCCGCGTTCGAGGGGCAGGACCACCAGCTCGTGCAGCTCCTGCTCGAGGCGATGCCGGGCGAGGGCGTCGACCGGTCCAGGTGTGGTCTGCACGCGCACGTCGAGCAACCCCAGCCGGCGCTGCAGAGGCCCCTGTCGCACGCGGATCGACTGGATCTTGGCGTACGGCACGATGTCGGTGCGCCGCCTGACCCAGCCCCGGGTGGTGACCACGACGTCCGCGGTGGCGCCGACGCCGAGGTAGCGCCACCCGACGGGGCGGAAGAACCGCGCCCGCCGCGGCGCGGGACGTTGCGGCACCTCGGTCGCCGGCCCGCCGGGTACCAGC
>JALZDI010000203.1 GCA_030862655.1 Actinomycetota bacterium
GGCCTCGGCCGGCTGTCGGAGGTGTTCGGTGCCCGCTTCGTCGACCGTGACCGTGCGGCCCGGCTGTTCCTCTACCGCGGTGACATGCACGCGGAGTGGCTGGCCTACGGGTCTGCCACCAAACGCGTCGCGACGGCGTTCGTGGAGGGCATCAACGCCTACGTCGAGCTCTGCGTGCGCGACCGCGCGATGATGCCTGCGGAGTTCCGCGAGCTCGGGTACGCGCCGGCCCGCTGGGCGCCCCAGGACATCGCCGTCATCCGCAGCCACGGCCTGTTCCACAACGTGGAGCAGGAGGTCGCGCGCGCACTGACACTGCGCGACTTCGGACCGGAGGTCGAGGACCTGCGCCGGGTCCGCGAACCCGCGCACGAGCTGCGGGTGCCCGACGGACTCGATCTCGACCGCATCCCCGACGACGTGCTCGACGTCTACCGGCTGGCCACCTCGCCGCCGGTGTTCGGCACCGGCGGCCCGCCGCGGCCGCGGACCGACCCGGAGGGCAGCAACAACTGGGTGGTCGGCGCCAGCCGCAGCGCCACCGGCCGCCCGTTGCTGGCCAACGACCCGCATCGCGCCGTGGGCATGCCGTCGCTGCGCTACGTCGTGCACCTGTGCGCACCCGGCCTCGACGTCATCGGAGCCGGGGAGCCTGCGCTACCGGGGGTGTCCATCGGCCACAACGGGAACATCGCGTTCGGGCTGACCATCTTCCCGATCGACCAGGAGGACCTCTACGTCTACCGGACCAACCCCGAGAACCCCGACGAGTACGACTACGCCGGGCGGTGGGAGCCCATGCGTGTCGTGCACGAGACTGTCGCGGTCGCCGGCGGCGAGTCTGTGGACGTGGAGCTCCGGTTCACCCGGCACGGCCCGGTGGTCTACGCCGACAGGGCCCGTCACACCGCCTTCGCCGTACGCGCCGCCTGGCTCGAGCCGGGGATGGCGCCCTATCTGGGCAGCCTGGACTACATGCGCGCGCGCACCACCGGCGAGTTCACCGACGCGATGAACCGCTGGGGTGCTCCCGGTGAGAACCAGGTCTACGCCGCACCCGACGGCACGATCGGCTGGCGACCCGCCGGACTCGTGCCCATCCGGCCGAACTGGGACGGAACCCTGCCCGTTCCCGGCGACGGCCGCTACGAGTGGTCCGGCTTCTACGACGTCGACCAGCTGCCGTCGGTGCACAACCCGGCGCGGGACTGGGTGGCCACCGCCAACGAGATGAACCTTCCCGACGGCTACCCCAACGCCGAGCGCACCGTCACCTACGACTGGCACCACCGCTACCGCCACGACCGGCTCGCCGAGGTGCTCGGCGCGGCGACCAGCCTCACCGTCGCCGACTGCGTGCGGCTGCAGGGCGACACGGTCAACGTCGCCGCCCGCCGCGTCCTCGCCGCGCTGGACGGTCTGGCGCCGGACCCCACCGTCGCCGACGCCGTCGGCATGCTCCGGGCCTGGGACCACGACGAGACGGCCGACTCCGGCGGCGCGGCGCTGTACCAGCTGTGGTTCCGCCGGCACCTGCGCCCGGGGCTGCTCCGGCACGCGCTCTCCGGCCTGGTCGCACCGTCTCACGTGGACAGCGCGCTCGCCCGGCTGCTGCCCGACGAGGTGCTCGCCGCGGACGTCCGCTGCGACCTCGCCGTACTCGACTCTCTGCGCACCGACCCACCCACGCTGCAGGGCATCCTGACCAGCTCGCTGGCCGCGGCCTTCGCCGAGGCCAGGTCCCGGCTCGGCGACGACCCGCGGACCTGGCGCTGGGGCCGGCTGCACCACGCGGCCCCCACCCACCCGCTGGCCGGTCTGCTTTCGTGCTCGTGGACCCACCTGCCACGGCTGGAGCGGGGCGGAAGCGGCGACACCGTCTTGTGCACGGCCTACGACGGCACGTTCCGGCAGACGGCCGGCGCCACCTTCCGGATCGTCGTCGACGTCGGCGACTGGGACAGCTCTGTGGCGATGAACGCACCCGGCCAGTCGGGGCGACCGGAGGACCCGCACTGGGACGACCTCTACCGCGGCTGGGCCGACGACCGCAGCTTTCCGCTCCACTTCAGCCGGGAGGCCGTCGAGGCACACACGCAGACCCGCTACCACCTCGTCCCCGCCGACGGGCGATGCCACTGACGCAAGCTCGGCTCCCGGCCCTCGCCCCCGTCCTGTTGTAACGTCCGGCTGTCATGGGCGACCACCTTCGGGCCACGGCCTTCTGGACCTCTGCCCCGGGCCAGGGCGAGCTGCGCGAGGAACGGCTGCGCGAACCCGGGCCCGGCGAGGCACTGGTGCGCGCCCGGCACTCGGCGATCAGCCGGGGCACCGAGCTGCTGGTGTTCAGCGGAGCCGTCCCGGCCGAGATCGCCCAGCGGATGCGCGCGCCGTTCCAGGAGGGTGACCTGCCGGGTCCGGTCAAGTACGGCTACCTGTCCATGGGTGTGGTCGAGCACGGGCCGGACGACCTCGTCGGCCGTAATGTCTTCTGCCTGTTCCCGCACCAGGACCGCTACGTCGTCCCTGTCGAGGCGCTGGAGCCGGTGCCCGACGGTGTGCCGCCACGCCGCGCCACACTCGCGGGCGTCGTGGAGACCGCGGTCAACGCACTCTGGGACGCGGCTCCACGCCTGGGTGACCGGGTCGCGGTCGTGGGAGCCGGGATGGTCGGCAGCGCCGTCGCGGCCCTGCTGCGGACCTTCCCGCTGCAGCGGCTGCAGCTCGTGGACGTCGACCCCGCACGCGCGTCGGTGGCCGACGCGCTCGGCGTACCGCTCGTCGACCCGGCCAGTGCCGCCGACGGATGCGACCTGGTGGTGCACGCGTCCGCCTCCTCGGCGGGACTGCGGCGCAGCCTCGAGCTGCTGGGCGACGAGGGTGAGGTGATCGAGCTGTCGTGGTACGGCACGCGGGAGGTCACCGTGCCGCTCGGCTCGGTGTTCCATCCACGCCGCCTGACGGTTCGCTCCAGCCAGGTCGGCGAGGTCGCGGCGGCCCGACGGGCCCGCCGTACCCACGCAGACCGGTTGTCGCTGGCGCTGGAGCTGTTGCGAGACGAGGGCTTCGACGCGCTGGTCAGCGGGTCCAGCCCCTTCGCGGAGCTCCCGCAGACCATGCGCCGGATGGCCGCGGGCGAGCTGCCGGCGCTCTGCCACGTCGTCGACTACTGAGGGGAGCCGCGCCATCTACACCGTCACCGTCCGCGACCACGTCATGGTCGCGCACAGCCTGCCCCGTGCCGTGTTCGGACCGGCCCAGGCGTTGCACGGCGCCACCTATGTCGTCGAGGCCACGTTCGCCCGCCGGGAGCTCGACGACGACGGGATCGTCATCGACATCGGGACCGCACGGTCCGCCCTGCACGAGATCCTGGACGGACTGCGTTATCGCAACCTCGACGAGCACCCCACGTTCGAGGGCACGGTGACCTCCACCGAGGTGCTCGCCCGGTGGGTCGCCGACCGGCTGGCCGATTCGCCGGTGACCGAGGGCCTGGACCGGCTGGAGGTGGTGCTGCGCGAGTCGCCCGACGCCTGGGCCTCCTACGTCCGAGAGCGGTGAGGGGGGCGAGCGGTGAGACTTCGGCTCGTGGTCCCCACCGACGTCGGCACGCCCACCGGCGGCAACGTCTACGACCTCGCGCTCGCGCACGCGCTGCGCTCCGGCGGCGACGAGGTGCAGGTGCTGCGCTGTGCGGCGCCAGGGCTCGCGGACGCGTTGCGCCGACCGTGGCAAGGACCCACACTGGTGGACGGTCTGCTCGCCTGCCCGCAGCCGCAGGCCGTGACGGCCGCGCCGGTCACCGTACTCGTGCACATGCCGCTGGCGCTCGAGTCGGGCCTGTCCCGCGAGGTCGCCGACCGGCTCGACCGGCTGGAGCGGCAGGCACTGCACGCCGCCGTACGCGTCGTCGCCACCAGCGCCTGGTCCGCGCGGTACCTGGAGCGGCACCACGGGCTGGACGAGGTGGTGGTCGCACGGCCCGGTGTCGAGCCGGCGCCGGTGGTCGCGGGCTCGGACCCCCCGCAATTCGTCCAGCTGGCCGCGTTGCTGCCGCACAAGGACCAGCTCGGTGTGGTCGCAGCCCTGGCCCGGCTGACCGACCTGTCGTGGAGGGCCCGGCTGGCCGGCCCGGCGGACCGTGACCCGGCCTACGCCAACGCCGTGCGCGAGACGGTGGCTGCCGCCGGCCTCGGTGACCGGGTCGAGATCCCCGGCACCATGCCGCGCGAGTCCGCCTGGGCCGGCGCCGACCTGGCGCTGCTGCCCTCCCGGGTGGAGAGCTTCGGCATGGTCGTCACCGAGGCCCTCGCCCGTGGCGTGCCGGCGGTGGTCAGCGAGGGCGGCGCCGCGGAGGCCCTCGGCGTGTGTGGGACCGGCGTGCGTCCCGGCGCGGTCGTACCGGCCGGGGACCCCGCCGCGCTGGAGGCCGTGCTGCGGCGATGGCTGACCGACGCGGCATACCGCGGCACGCTCCGCAGCGC
>JALZDI010000204.1 GCA_030862655.1 Actinomycetota bacterium
GCCCTGGCCCACGGGGAGATCTCGGGTGGCGCCGGGCGGGTCAACAACGTGGTGTTCATGGGCATGGGCGAGCCGATGGCCAACTACAACGCGCTGATGTCGGCCGTGCGCCGCATCACCGCACCGCCGCCCGAGGGTCTGGGCATCTCCGCGCGCGGGGTCACGGTCTCCACGGTCGGGCTGGTCCCGCGGATGCGGCAGCTGGCCACCGAGGGGCTGCCGGTGACGCTGGCCCTGTCTCTGCACGCGCCCGACGACGCGCTGCGCGACGAGCTGGTGCCGGTCAACACCCGCTGGAAGGTGCACGAGGCGGTGCAGGCCGCCTACGAGTACGCCGAGCACACCGGCCGCCGGGTCTCCATCGAGTACGCCATGATGCGCGACATCAACGACCAGGCGTGGCGCGCCGACCGGCTCGCCGACGTGCTGCACGCCTACGGCGATCGGGGCTGGGTGCACGTCAACCTGATCCCGCTCAACCCCACGCCGGGCTCGAGGTGGACCGCATCCCGGCCCGAGGACGAGCGTGAGTTCGTGCGCCGGCTCGAGGCCGCCGGCGTCCCCACCACCGTGCGCGACACCCGCGGGCGCGAGATCGACGGCGCCTGCGGCCAGCTGGCCACCCGGCAGGCCTGACATGGCCGACGCCGACCTCGGGCTGACCCCTGAGCAGGCCGACGAGTCCGTGCAGTGGGTGCATCCCGGGGCGCGCCGGTCGGCGGGCGCGCGCCCGCGTTCGCGCACTTCCTGCAGGTGGCGGCGTGGCCCTGGCGCTGGCTCGGCCGGCTGCTCGCGCTGTCGACGGTGCAGCCGGTGGCCCGCCCGGCGTACTCCTGGGTGTCGCGCAACCGGTACCGCCTGCCCGCCGGCGCGCCGACGTGCGGTCGCGAGGAGCGCGGCTGAGGCCCGTTCGTCGCACGAACGCGACACCTGACCGCCCCGTGGGTGGTCACCGGCCCGGCTCGCAGGCCACCATGACGCCATGGACGCGATGGCCGAACCCACCGGCAGGTACCGCGACGAGCACGCCCGCAGCGTGCGCGACCCGGAGGGCTTCTGGCGCGAGCACGCGGGCCTGGTCGACTGGGGCCGCAGGCCGCAGCGGATCCTCGACGACAGCAACCCGCCGTTCTACCGCTGGTTCCCCGACGCCACCCTGAACACCTGCTACAACGCGCTGGACCGGCACGTGGTCGCGGGTCGCGCCGACCAGCCGGCCCTGGTCTACGACAGCCCGGTCACCGACCGGCAGCAGACGTTCACCTACGCCGAACTGCTGGAGCAGGTCGCGGCGTTCGCCGGGGCGCTGCGCGCGCTGGGTGTGGGCCGCGGCGACCGCGTCGTCATCTACATGCCGATGGTCCCCGAAGCCGTGGTGGCGATGCTCGCCTGCGCCCGGCTGGGCGCGGTGCACTCGGTGGTGTTCGGCGGGTTCGCCGCCCGCGAGCTCGCGGTGCGCATCGACGACGCCACTCCCAAGGTGGTGGTCTCGGCCTCCTGCGGCATCGAGCCCGGCCGGGTGGTGGAGTACAAGCCACTGCTTGACCGCGCGCTCGAGATCGCCGAGCACCGGCCGGACCGCTGCGTGGTGGTGCAGCGCGACGCGTGCACCGCGACGCTGCAGGAGGCGCGCGACGTCGACTGGGCGACCGCGCTCGAGGCCGGCCGCTCCGACCCGGCCGGCTGCGAGATGGTGGCCGCGACCGACCCGCTGTACGTGCTCTACACCTCCGGCACGACCGGGCGCCCGAAGGGCATCGTGCGCGACAACGGCGGGCACGCGGTGGCGCTGGCGTGGTCGATGCGCAACGTCTACGACGTGGGCCCGGGTGACGTCTGGTGGACCGCCTCCGACGTCGGCTGGGTGGTCGGCCACTCCTACATCGTCTACGCGCCACTGCTGGTGGGAGCAACCACGGTCCTCTACGAGGGCAAGCCGGTCGGTACGCCGGACGCCGGGGCGTTCTGGCGGGTGATCGCGCAGCACGGCGTCTCGGCGTTCTTCACCGCGCCCACGGCGTTCCGCGCGCTGCGCAAGGAGGACCCCGACGGCGCGTTCATCGCCAAGCACGACCTGTCGACGTTGAGGACCCTGTTCCTCGCCGGGGAACGGCTGGACCCGGAGACCTACGACTGGGCGACCCGCATGCTCGGCATCCCGGTCGTCGACCACTGGTGGCAGACCGAGACCGGCTGGCCGATGGCGGCCAACCTGCGCGGGCTCGCCCCGATGCCGATCAAGCCCGGGTCGCCGACCGTGCCGGTGCCCGGCTACGACATTCGTATCCTTGACGAGAAGGGCCGGGAGCAGCCGGCCCGCTCCGAGGGCGCGATCTGCGTGCGGTTGCCGCTGCCTC
Organism: Actinomycetota bacterium; assembly: GCA_030862655.1. The sequence goes on from JALZDI010000204.1 coordinate 2,358, forward strand.
CGGGCACGCTGCCGACGCTGTGGCGCGACGACGAGCGGTTCGTGAGCTCCTACCTCAGCGAGTACGACGGCTACTACCTGTCCGGCGACGGCGGCTACCTCGACGACGAGGGCTACCTGTTCGTGATGGGCCGCACCGACGACGTCATCAACGTCGCCGGGCACCGGCTGTCAACCGGGTCGATGGAGGCGGTCATCGCCCGGCACCCCGCCGTCGCGGAGTGCGCGGTCATCGGCGTCGCCGACCCGATGAAGGGCCAGCTGCCGCGCGGGTTCGTGGTGCTCAAGTCCGGTGTCGACGTCGACCCCGACGAGATGGCGGCCGAGATCATCGCCTCGGTGCGCGAGGAGGTCGGCCCGGTGGCGGCGTTCAAGGACGTCACCGTGGTGCCCGGGCTGCCGAAGACCCGCAGCGGCAAGGTGCTGCGCAAGACCATGCGCGAGATCGCCGACGGCAAGGACGCCGCGATGCCGTCGACGATCGAGGACCCGGCGGTGATCGACGCCCTCCGCCCGGCCCTGCGCCGCGCGTGAGACGGCCAGCGCCTCAGTGCCCGCCCAGCAGCGGTGCGATGGCCGCCGCCAGCCGGCTCGGACGACCGGTCCAGCGCTCCTCGGCGTCAGCGGCCGCGGTCAGCCGCAGGCCGGCGTTGATCCCCAACCAGCGAAGCGGCTCGGGCTCCCAGCGCCGTGAGCGGTGCCCGACCCAGGGCAGCCGGACCAGGTCGGTGTCGCGGGACAGGACCAGGTCGGCCAGCGTGCGTCCGGCCAGGTTGCTGGTGCCGACGCCGTCGCCGACGTAGCCGCCGGCCCACGCCGTACCCGTGGGGCGGTCGAGCCCGACGGACGCGCACCAGTCCCGGGGTACGCCGAGCGGGCCGCCCCAGGCGTGGGTGACCCGGGTCCCGGCCAGCACCGGGAACAGCTCGAGCAGCGTGCGCCACAGCGCGGCGAACACCCGCGGCTCGGTGTCGAAGCGGGGGGAGACCCGCGAGCCGATGTGGTACGGCGCGCCGCGGCCGCCGAAGGCGATCCGGTCGTCGGCGGTGCGCTGGCCGTACACGAGCAGGTGCCGGTAGTCGGTGAAGGTCTCCCGGTGCAGCAGGCCGATCTCGTCCCAAACCCGGGCCGGCAGCGGTTCGGTGCCGATCATCAGGGAGTACAGCGGGGCGACCTGGCGGCGATGGCGCGGCAGCCGCGGCGTGTAGCCCTCGGTGGCCCGGACGACCACGTCGGCGCGCACGGCGCCCCGGGTGGTGTGCGCCCGCCCTTGCTCGATTGCGGTCGCCGGGGTGTGCTCGTGCACGACGCCGCCGCGCCGTTCGACCGCCTGCGCCAGCCCACGCACCAGCCGCAACGGGTGGATCGCGGCGCAGTGCGGGGTGTACGTGCCGCCCAGCACCTCCGTCGCCCGCAGGCGCCGGCGTGCGGCGGCCGCGTCGAGCAGCTCGAGGTCGGCCGGCGTGTCCGCCCACTCCCGGGCGGCGGCGACATCGGCCCGCGCCCGCGCCCACTGCGCCCGGGAGCGGGCCAGCGTGACCGTGCCGCCCTTGGCGAGGTGCGCGTCGATGCCTTCCCGCTCCACCACCCTGGCGACCTCGTCGACGGTGTCGCGCATGGCCTGCTGCTGCGCGATGGCCGCCTCGCGGCCGCCAACACGGGCCAGGGCAGGGGTGCTGGCCGGGAACAACGCCGAGCACCAGCCGCCGTTGCGGCCGGACGCGCCGAAGCCGACCGACCGTGCCTCCACCACCACCACCCGCAGGCCGGGGTCGGCCAGCAGCAGGTAGTAGGCGGTCCACAGGCCGGTGAAGCCGGCCCCGACCACCGCCACGTCGGCGTCGACGTCACCCGCAAGCGGCGGGCGCGGGGGCGGCGTCTCGCCGGCGGTGTCCTGCCACAGGCTCAGCGCACACCCCAGGAGTAGGTCTGCTTGCGCAGCTTGAGGTAGACGAAGCTCTCGGTCGCCTTCACGCCCGGGATGGCGCGGATGCGGGTGGACAGGATCTCGAGCAGGTGCTCGTCGCTCTCGCAGACCACCTCGGCCAGCAGGTCGAAGGCCCCGGCGGTGATCACGACGTAGTCGATCTCGTCCATCGCGGCCAGCGCGTCGG
>JALZDI010000205.1 GCA_030862655.1 Actinomycetota bacterium
CTGCGCGAGATGCGCACGGTGGCGCTGTGCGGCGGTGCCGGTGACGCGCTGCTCGACGTGGCCCGGCGCAGCGGCGCCGACGTATACGTCACCTCCGACCTGCGCCACCATCCGGCCTCGGAGCTGCGCGAGCACGCGTACGGCGCGCCTGGCGACGACCTGGCCCTGGTCGACGTCGCCCACTGGGCGGCGGAGTGGACATGGCTGCCGGCGGCGGCGCAGCGGCTCGAGGACGCGATGGCCGCGGCGGGGACTACCGTGGAGACGCACGTGTCGCGAATCTGCACCGACCCGTGGCAGTTCCACGTCGCGGCAGACTCGTCCGAACCACCGCACCACCCCGAGGAGCGCTGAGCCCTGAAAGCCGACCCGCACGCCCTGTGGCGACTGCTCGATGTGCAAGACCTCGACGCTCGGATGGACCGACTGGCGCACCGCCGGCGCACCCTGCCCGAGCTCGCCGAGATCGACGAGCAGCGCAAGGCACGCGACGCCGCCTCCGACCAGATCGTGGTCGCGCAGACCGAGGTCGACGACCTGTCCCGCGAGCAGCGCAAGGCCGACGCCGACGTCGAGCAGGTCAAGGCCCGCCGGGCCCGCAACCAGCAGCGGATGGACCAGGGGCAGGTCGGCTCACCCAAGGAGCTGGAGCGCCTGCAGCACGAGGTCGAGACCCTCGAGCGCCGCATCTCCGACCTCGAGGACGCCGAGCTCGAGGTGATGGAGCGCCTGGAGAACGCGCAGGGTGAGCTGGACCGGCTCCAGCGCACGATCGCCGAGCACGACGGGTCGCTCGGCGAGCTCGAGCAGCGTCGCGACGCCGCGTTCGCCGGGATCGACGCCGAAATGCGCGACGCGGAGGCCGAGCGGGCGCGGACCGTCAGCAACATCCCCGACGACCTGCTCAAGCTGTACGAGAAGCTGCGCGCCTCACACGGCGGTGTCGGTGCGGCCGCGCTGGTGCGCCGTCAATGCCAGGGTTGCCAGCTCGAGCTGAACGCGGCCGAGCTGCGCGAGATCGCGGCCGCACCCGAGGACGAGGTGCTGCGCTGCGAGGAGTGCCAGCGCATCCTGGTGCGCACCGGCGAGTCGGGTCTGTGAGGGCGCCGTGACGGCGCCGCGGCGGGTGCTGGTCGAGGCCGACGGCGGCTCGCGCGGCAACCCGGGCCCGGCCGCGTACGGCGCGGTGCTCAAGGACGCCGACACCGGCGACGTGCTGGCCGAGCGTGCCGAGTCGATCGGCGTCGCGACCAACAACGTCGCGGAGTACCGCGGCCTGCTCGCCGGCCTGGAGCTCGCCCGGCAGCACGCCCCCGACGCGGCGCTCGAGGTGCGGATGGACTCCAAGCTGGTCGTCGAGCAGATGTCGGGGCGGTGGCGGATCAAGCACCCCGACATGCGCCCGCTGGCGCTGCAGGCGCAGCGGCTGGCGCCGGCCCGGGTGACCTGGACGTGGGTACCGCGGGCTGAGAACGCGCACGCCGACCGGCTGCTCAACGAGGTGCTCGACGGCGCCGCCGACCGGGTGCCGGCTGCGCCCGACGTGCCGGACGAGGGCGGCGCCGTCGACACGGGCGGCAGCGCCGACCCGCCGCGGGCGGGGGAGGTGAACCCGATGGTCGGGTGGAACGCCGCCCTCGGCGACCCGACCACGCTGGTCCTGCTTCGGCACGGCGCGACCAGCTACTCCCACGAGAAGCGTTTCAGCGGGACCGGTGGACAAGACCTGTCCCTCGACGAGGCCGGGGTCGCCCAGGCGCACGCGGCGGCGGAGTGGCTGCGCGCACACGGCGGCGTCCAGGTGCTGGTGACCTCGCCGCTGCGCCGCTGCCGGGAGACCGCGGCGCACGCCGGCGAGGTGCTCGGCCTGGAGGTCGAGGTGGTCGACGGCCTTCGGGAGACGTCGTTCGGCGACTGGGACGGCCACACGTTCGCCGAGGTGCAGCAGAAGTGGCCGAACGAGCTGGACGCCTGGCTCTCCTCCCCGTCGGTCGCTCCGCCCGGAGGGGAGTCCTTCGACGCCGTCGCGCGACGCGTCCGTCGGACCCGCGACCGGCTCATCGCCGCACATCCCGGCCAGACGGTCGTCGCGGTCACGCACGTGACTCCGATCAAGCTGCTGGTGCGGACGGCGCTCGGTGCTCCGCTGAGTGCGATCCACCGCATGGAGCTCAGCGAGGGGTCGCTCACCGAGATCGCGTGGTTCCCCGACGGTCACCCCTCGATGCGCCACTTCAACCTCGTGCCCTGACGCCGTCCGCGTCGGGCCAACGTCCGCCGCGGCGGGTGCCATGACGCATCGGCTGACGGACGTCCCGACGGGCGTGCGACCCCAACCGGTCGACCCCGCTAGGCTGGTACGACGGACAGGCCGGCCGGGCGACCGCGTCGCGTCGTACCACGGCGTGCCGAGGAAGGTCCGGACTCCACAGGGCAAGGTGGTGGGCAGCACCCACCCGAGGCAACTCGCGGGACAGTGCCACAGAAAGCAGACCGCCTGCGACTCCGTTCCGGCGGAGTGCGGGTAAGGGTGAAACGGTGGTGTAAGAGACCACCAGCACCCCAGGTGACTGGGGTGGCTCGGTAAACCCCACCCGGAGCAAGGCCAAGAGGGCCCGCTGCGTGAGCAGCCGGCCTGCGCGAGCGTTCGAGGACGGCCCGTCCGAGCTCGCGGGTAGGCCGCCAGAGGGCACCGGCGACGGTGTCCCTAGATGGATGGTCGCCGCCGTCGCGCCCGTGAGGGACGACGGCACAGAATCCGGCCTACAGGCCGGCCTGTCCGTTCCTCCGGCCGGGGGAATGCGCTGCGGGGGCCCGGCGTTGCACCATGGCTCTGCAGCCCGACCGAAGGGAGTCGCGATGACGGACGAGAGCGGGTTCCGCCTGCACGTGCCGCAGATCCCGATGGACGCCGTCGAGCGCTACCACCACGCGTGGCTACTCCTGGAGGGGCGGCAGCCGCGCGACGCGATCGCCGTACTCGACCCGGCTGTCGAGGCCGAGCCGGACAGCACGAGCCTGCGCACCCTGCGCGCGTGGGCGTACTTCCAGAGCGCCCACCTCGCCGGCGCCGAGACCGACCTGCGGATGATCGTGGCGGAGCGGCCGACCGACGTGTGGGCGCGGTTCGCGCTCGGTCGCACGCTGGAACGGCAGAGCCGGCTGCAGGACGCGCTGCCGCACCTGCGGCTGGCCGCGGCGATGAGCGGCGACCCCGAGCACGAGACCGCGGTGCTGCGGGTCGAGCGCCGGCTGGCCGAGGTCGGGCACAGGTCGTACGACGACCTCACCGACTAGGGCTGCTCAGGGCAGCGTCAGGATCTCCGCGCCGCTGTCGGTGACCAGGACCGTGTGCTCGAACTGCGCCGTCCACGACTTGTCCTTGGTGGTGACGGTCCAGCCGTCGTCCCACAAGTCCCACTCGTAGGTGCCCAGCGTCAGCATCGGCTCGACCGTGAACGTCATGCCCGGCTCGATCATCGTGTCGAAGCGTTCGTCGTCGTAGTGCGGCACGATCAGCCCGGAGTGGAACGCGGTGCCGATGCCGTGGCCGGTGAAGTCGCGGACCACGCCGTAGCCGAACCGGCGGGCGTAGGACTCGATCACCCGGCCGACCACGCTGATGCGACGCCCGGGCTTGACTGCGCGGATGCCGCGCAGGGTTGCCTCGTGGGTGCGCTCGACGAGCAGCCGGTGCTCCTCGGCGACCTCGCCGACCAGGAAGGTGGCGTTGGTGTCGCCGTGGACGCCGTTGAGGAAGCCGGTGATGTCGACGTTGCAGATGTCGCCTTCGCGCAGCGGCCGCGAGTCGGGGATGCCGTGGCAGATCACCTCGTTGACGCTGGTGCACAGCGACTTGGGGAACGCCTTGTAGCCCAGTGTGGACGGGTAGGCACCGTGGTCGAGCAGGAACTCGTGCCCGACCCGGTCGAGCTCGTCGGTGGTGACCCCGGGACGCACGTGCCGGCCGACCTCCGCCAGCGCCTGTGCGGCGACCTTGCCGGCCACCCGCATGCGCTCGATGGTGTCGGCGTCCTTGACCTCCGGCCCGTCGTACGGCGTGGGCGCGGGCCGGTCGACGTACTCGGGGCGGGGAATGGCGGTGGGCACGTCGCGGCGCGGCGACACGACACCGGGCGTCAGGACAGTCACGCCCTCGAGTGTATGGGGCGGTCCGACACGGCAGAGTGGCAAGATCGGAAGCGGCGACCGACCGAGGAGGGTGCCCCCATGAGCGAGCAGTGGTTCTTCTGTCTCAAGCACCACACCGTCGAGCCCGAGTCCGGATGCAAGGCCGCCGACCGGCTCGGACCCTACGACAGCCGGGCGGAGGCGTCCCGCGCGCTCGAGAAGGTGGCCGAACGCAACGAGCAGTGGGAGAACGACCCCGCGTGGAACGACGACGAGTAGGCCGGACCAGGTCGGCGCAGACACGCGCGAGGGCCCGCCGTCAGCTGTC
>JALZDI010000206.1 GCA_030862655.1 Actinomycetota bacterium
GTGCTGATGGACCGCTACGAGCTGGGGGAGCTGCTCGGCCGCGGCGGCATGGCCGAGGTCTACGTCGGCCACGACCGCGTGCTCGGCCGGCGGGTGGCGGTCAAGCTGCTGTCCGGGACCGGGCCCCGGCCGGAGGAGGCGCAGCGGCTGCGCAGCGAGGCACGGGCGGCGGCCTCGATCGAGCATCCCAACGTCGTTCAGGTCTACGACCTCATCCTCACCGAGGAGCACGTCTTCGTGGTGATGGAGTACCTGGAGGGGGAGACCCTGCGCGACCGCCTGCGCCGCGAGACCGCGCTGGCGGTGGAGCCCGCCGTACGCATCGGGGCGCAGGTGTGCCTGGCGCTGGCGGCGGCGCACGAGGCGGGCGTCATCCACCGCGACATCGGGCCGGGCAACATCATGTTGTGCGCGGGCGACGCCGGGGCCGGCGGAGACGCCGGGGTCGCCGGGGCCGCCGGGGCCGCCGGGGACATGGTGAAGGTGATGGACTTCGGCATCGCCCGTATCGCCGGCAACATCTTCCAGACCGCGCCGGGCCAGGCGATGGGGACCCCGGCCTACCTGTCCCCGGAGCAGGCGAACGGCACCGTGGTGGACGCCCGCAGCGACCTGTACTCGCTGGGCTGCACGCTGTACCACGTCGTCACCGGAGAGCCGCCGTTCACCGGCGCCACGCCCGCCGAGCTGGCGCACCAGCACTGCCAGGCGACCCCGCGGCCGCCGACCGCGCTCGTGCCTGACCTGCCGGCCGCGATAGAGGCGGTGATCCTGAAGGCGATGGCCAAGGATCCCGACCAGCGTTTCGACGACGCCCTGCAGATGCGTGCGCAGCTGCTCGGTGCGCTGGAGGCCCCGACCCATACCGCGTTGGCCCCGGGGGGAGCGGTGGTGGGGGCGGAGGCGTTCACCGCGACCATGGCCGTGCCGCGCGACGAACGCTCCTCCGCGACGGGCGAGCCGGGTACCGCGCCGGCGGAGCCGCTGTGGCAGGCCCTGCTCGACGTCGACCCCGCCGAGCTGGACGCCCTCGAGGCTGACGACCAGGACCGCGCCCGCCACCGGCTCGCGATCGTCCTCATCGTGCTGGGCCTGGCCACGCTCGCGGTCGCCGCGATCGCGTTGCTGGAGCTGACCCGCGCGCTGTGATGGGTGAGGCACTCGCGCAGTCCCGGCGGGAGGGACTCTCGCGCCGAGACTGCGCGAACGCCCCGTCGTCAGCCCCTCCTCGGCGGGAGGGGGCGGCGAAGTCCCGCAAACCACGCCCGGGGTGCGGGGGCGGTCACTACGCTGGACGGGCTGACAAGCATCTGGGGGACACGCATGCGGATCGTCATCACCGGCGGGGCCGGGTTCATCGGGGCCAACCTGGCGCGCACACTGCTCGACGCCGGCGACGAGGTGGTCGTGGTCGACGACTTCTCCACCGGCGTCCGGAGCAACCTCGACGGGCTGGACGTGACGCTGCTCGAGGGCACGATCCTCGACCCCGACCTGCTCGACAAGGCGATGGCCGGGGCCGAGTCCGCCGTACACCTGGCCGCGCTGCCGTCGGTGCCGCGCTCGATCAACGACCCGGTGTCCAGCCACCACGCCAACGCCACCGGCACGCTCGAGGTCCTCGAGGCGGTACGCCGGGCGGACGTGCCGCATGTCGTCGTCGCGTCGTCCTCGTCGGTGTACGGCGCCAACCCTGAGCTGCCCAAGCACGAGGGCCTGCGGACCGCGCCGATGTCGCCGTACGCGGTGAGCAAGCTCGCGACCGAGGCCTACGCGCTGGCGTTCGCGCACTGCTACGACCTCGACGTGCTGGCGTTCCGGTTCTTCAACGTGTTCGGGCCGCTGCAGCCGGCCGGGCACGCCTACGCCGCAGTGGTGCCGGCGTTCGTCGACGCCGCGATCCACGGGCGCCCGCTGCCGGTGCAAGGTGACGGCACGCAGAGCCGCGACTTCACCTACGTGGGCAGCCTGACCCGTGTCGTCGCCGACGCGGTGCACCGCCGCGTCTCCAGCCCCGAGCCGGTCAACCTGGCGTTCGGCGGGCGTACGACGCTGCGCGAGCTGATCAGGCTGCTCGAGACCGAGCTCGGCCACGAGGTCGGTATCGAGACGCTGCCACCGCGCCCGGGCGACGTGCCGCACAGCCAGGCCGACTCCTCGCGGCTGCTCGGGCTGTTCCCCGAGGTGCACCCGGTGGCGCTGGAGGAGGGGCTGCGCGCGACCGTCGCGTGGTTCCGCGAGATCTCCTAGCTTCAGGCGGCGGACTCCATCGCCACAGCCGCCGGCCGGTGGGCGTCAAGGTGGCGCACGACGTGCTCGGCGTCCGCACCGGCCCCGCCGACCAGCATCGACCGGAACGATGACTGGAACGACAGGCCGGTGAAGTACAGCCCGGGCGCGGTCGGCACCACGCCGCGAGACTCGAGCGGCCAGCCGTCCTCGCCGATCACCGGCAGGTCGATCCAGCTGAAGTCGTGGCGGAAGCCGGTGCACCAGACGACGTTGGTCACGTCGGCCTGTCGTCGCTCCCCGAGCACCGGAAGACCGCCGCGCACGCCGGTCACGCGGTCGGTGACCCGTTCCACCCCCGCTGCGGCCAGGTCGGAGCGCTTGACCCGCAGCAGCGGGGCTCCGTGGTGGCGCGCGTGCGAGCGGGCCTTGCGACCGACCGGCGTGCGCACGGAGAGCACGTGGCCCCAGATCTGCCAGAGGACCGGGAACAGCATCCGCATGCGACGGGACTCCAGCCGCACCGGGATCTGACCGGTGTCTCGACCGCACAGGATCGTCGCGTGGGACTGGGCCACCTCGAGCGCGATGTCGCCGCCGGAGTGGGACGCACCCACCACGAGCACCCGGCCCGGCCGTAGCTGGCGCGGAGCGTGGTACTCGCTGGAGTGCAGCTGCACGATCTCCGGGTCGAGCTGCGCCGCAAACGCCGGGACGTGGGGTGCGCGGCCGAATGTCCCGGTCGCCACGACGACGTTCGCGGCCTCGAAGGACACGCCGTCGCACTCCACGACGTACCCGCTGCCGCGTGCGGCGACGCGCAGCACCCGCTCGCCGGTGCGCACCGGAAGGTCGAACTCGGCGGCGTAGGCCTCGAGGTAGTCCGCCATCTCCTCCTTCGTCGGGAAGGAGTGCCGGGGTGCGGGGAAGCCCATCCCCGGGAGCCCGTCGAGGTGCGCGGGGCTGTACAGCCGCATGGAGTCCCAGTGACATCTCCAGTTGTCACCGAGGCGCCGGTTGGCGTCGAGGATGACGCACTCCCGTCCCCGTTGGGACAGGTGGTAGCCCGTCGCCAGCCCGGCCTGCCCGGCTCCGATGACGACGGTGTCGACCCGCTCGGTGCTCTGCGGGCCGGGTGCTGGTCTCCTGCTCGGTGTGCTCGTCGACATGACGTCCTCCTGGGATGCGTGCAACCGGGTTGTCCAGCACGCTAGGAGGAGGCGGCGTGCGCATCATCGGGTGAACGGCGCAAACCTGTGCCGCCGGCCCTATGGGTAGTTCTGTGTACGACGCCGCTACAGCAGGTCGTGCTCGTAGGCGTAGGCCGTCGCAGCCGCCCGGGAGGAGACGTCGAGCTTGGTGAAGATGTTGCTGAGGTGACGGGCCACCGTCTTCTCGCTGAGGAAGAGATCCTCGGCGATCGCCCGGTTCGTCTTCCCGGTGGCCACCGTGCGCAGCACCTGCACCTCCCGTGGTGTCAGCGACTGACCGTCCGTCGGGAAGACTCCCCGCGTCTCCAGTCCCGCCAGGTCCGGTGCGGCGCCCAGTGCGCGGAAGACCTCGGCAGCGGCCTGCAGCTCCATCTGCGCGGCGTCGAGGTCGCCGAGCCCCTGACAGCACCTTCCCTGCAGCAGACGCACGCGCGCGCACTCGTAGGGCGCGTCGAGGTCCTGCCACAGCCGCCAGGCCAGGCGCAGCCTGTTCAGCGCCGCCCGCTGGTCGCCCTCGGCCAGCAGGACCGAGCCGGAGGTCTGGGCAGCCATCGCGTGGAGCAGATCCGTGTCGTGCTGTTCGGCGATCTTGTCGAGCTCCTCGCTCGCCGCTCGGGCGGCCGGGGCGTCGCGACGGGCGAGTGCGACCTCTGCCGCCGCTGCGAGCAGCCGTGGTCGGTCCCAGGCCGGTCGCGGTTCCTCCAGCGCGCGCCGGATCCCGGCCCACGCGGTGTCGGCGCGGCCCTGGACGAGTCTGAGCAGGGCGAGACCGGGCTGCGTCTCGTGACCGCACGCGCCGGCGCGCCGGTAGGCGTCCTCGGCGTCAGTGAGCTCGCCGCGCAACCGGTGCAGCTCGGCCTGCTCGTACAGCGCGGCCCCGGCGGCGGGCTGACCGGGTGGGACGGAGAGTCGGCGACAGGCGAGGCGCACCTCGGTCATCGCCTCCTGCCAGGCGCCGTTCAGGGCGAGGATCTGCGCGCGGTGGACCAGACACTGGCCGCGGAAGGGCACGAG
>JALZDI010000207.1 GCA_030862655.1 Actinomycetota bacterium
TGCAGCCACCCGATCATCGCCAGGCTGTCCTCGCAGAACGTCCGCAGCGTCTCCGGCCGCGCGGCGTCGCCGACCTCGCGCTCGAGGTAGGCGAGCATCGCCTCGGGAGTGTCCTCGACCCCTGCCGCGCGCTGCACCGAGGTGCCGCCACCGGCATAGACCACGCCGCCGGACAGCGCGGTCGCCCCTCCGCCGGAGAACCGGTCCAGCACGACGACGTCGGCTCCGGCGTCGGCGGCCTCGATGGCCGCGCAGGCACCGGCGGCGCCGAAGCCGACCACGACCACGTCGGCGGTCAGCGCCGCCGCCTGTGCTGGGACCGCGCTCACCCGAAGCCTCCTGCGATAGCGTCTTGCGGGCCAAAACTGTAACATGTTTCAGTATGCCCGAGCAGGGACGCCGAAGGAGGCAGCCGCACGTGGGGACCGCGCAGTGACCGACCGCGACTACGACCTCGTGGTGGTGGGGAGCGGCGCCGCCGGCCTGACGGCCGCGCTGACCGCCGCCACCCGCGGCCTGCGCACGGTCGTGGTCGAGAAGGCGACGCACTTCGGTGGCTCCACGGCCCGGTCCGGCGGCGGTGTGTGGGTGCCCAACAACCACGTGCTGGCGCGTGCCGGGGCCGGTGACACCCCCGAGCAGGCCCGCGCCTACCTCGCCCACCTCGTCGACGGTGTGGTCGAGCCGGAGCGGCAGCAGGCGTTCTTGGAGCACGGCCCGCGCATGCTGGAGATGGTCGACCGCACCACGCCGCTGCGGCTGACGTGGGTGCGCGGCTACTCCGACTACTACCCCGAGGCCCCCGGCGGCCAGGCCCGCGGCCGCTCGCTGGAGCCGCGGCCGATGGACGCCCGGGTGCTCGGCGCCGACCTCGACGATCTCGAACCGCCGTACCTCGCCGCCCCCGCCGGCATGACGATCACCCAGGCCGACTACCGCTGGCTCAACCTCAGCGCCAGGCACCCGCGCGGAGCCTGGCGGGCACTGCGGGTGGGCACCCGCACCGCGGTCAACCGCATCCGCCGCCGGCGGATGCTGTCGATGGGGCAGGCACTGGTCGCGGGGCTGCGCGCCGGCCTGACCGACCTCGCGGTGCCGGTGCTGCTGGACACCCCGATGCTCGACCTGGTCACGACCGAGGGCCGGGTGACCGGCGTCCGCGTGCAGCGCGACGGCACCGAGGAGGTGCTCGGGGCCCGGCTCGGGGTGGTGCTGGCCAGCGGCGGCTTCGAGCGCAACGAGGCGATGCGCAAAGAGCACCAGGAGCACCCGATCGGCACCGAATGGACCGTGGGCGCGGTCGCCAACACCGGCGACGGCATCACGGCCGGGCAGGCGCTCGGCGCCGACGTCGACCTGATGGAGGACTCCTGGTGGGGGCCGTCCATCCCGCTCAGTCGCGGACCGTACTTCTGCCTGTCCGAGCGTGCCCAGCCCGGCTGCATCCTGGTCAACGCCGCCGGGCAGCGGTTCGTCAACGAGGCCTCCCCCTACGTCGACGCGGTCAAGGCGATGTACGCCGGGCAGCGCACCGGCGTGGAGCACATCCCTTGCTGGCTGGTGGCCGACCAGCGCTACCGCAACCACTACACGTTCGCCGGTCTCGGGCCGCGCCAGCCCTTCCCCCGCCGCTGGTACGAGTCCGGCGTGGTGCAGCGCGCCGACACGGTCGAGCGGCTCGCCGACCGGATCGGCGTGCCCGCGGAGGCGTTGCGCGCGACCGTGGCCCGCTTCAACGGCTTCGCGGCGTCCGGCGTCGACGACGACTTCGGCCGCGGCCGCAGCCGCTACGACCACTACTACGGCGACCCTCGGCTGCGGTCGAACCCGAGCCTGGCGCCGCTGGACAAGGCGCCGTTCTACGCCGTGCGCATCGTGCCGGGCGACCTGGGCACCAAGGGTGGCCTGCGTACCGACGCCCGGGCACGGGTACTGCGCGCGGATGGAAGCACGATCCCCGGCCTGTACGCCGCCGGCAACGCCGGTGCCGCGCTGATGGGACACACCTACGCCGGCCCGGGGGCCACGCTCGGCCCCGCGATGACGTTCGGCTACCTCGCCGCGCACACGGCCGCCGACTCCGACGACACGGCCGACACCATCGACTCCGCCGTCTCCACCGGAGGTAGGTCATGACCCGCGTCAGCGCTCCCGACCAGACTGGCACGCGTAGGCCGGCCGCCACCGGCCCCGCGGCCGATGCCGAGGTGCGGATGATCGACGCGGGCACCTCGCCGACCCGGTTCGCCCGCGGCTGGCACTGCCTCGGCCTCGCCGAGCCGTTCCGCGACGGCCGGCCGCACGCCGTCCAGGCCTTCGGCAGCAAGCTGGTGGTGTTCGCCGACTCCGCCGGGGCGCTGCACGTGCTCGACGGCTACTGCCGGCACATGGGCGGCGACCTCACCCAGGGCACGGTCAAGGGCGACCAGGTCGCGTGCCCGTTCCACGACTGGCGCTGGGGCGGCGACGGACGGTGCGCGGCGATCCCTTACGCCAAAAGGGTTCCGGCACGGGCGCGCACCCGCTCGTGGCTGACGCTGGAGCAGAACAAGCAGCTGTTCGTGTGGAACGACCCGGAGGGCAGCCCGCCGCCCGACGACGTGGTCATCCCGCGCATCGACGGCGCCTTCTCCGACGAGTGGAGCAGCTGGACGTGGGACTCGGTCACGATCGAGGGCTCCAACTGCCGCGAGATCGTCGACAACGTCGTCGACATGGCGCACTTCTTCTACATCCACTTCGCGTTCCCGACGTACTTCAAGAACGTCTTCGAGGGCCACGTCGCCACCCAGTACATGCACTCGCGCGGCCGGCCCGACGCGGGCAAGGGCAGCGGCTACGGCGATGAGGACCTGCTGCTGCGGTCCGAGGCGTCCTACTTCGGGCCGTCGTACATGGTCAACCCGCTGGTGACCGACTACAAGGGGGTCGAGGTCGAGGTCATCCTGGTCAACTGCCACTACCCGGTGACCGCCGACTCGTTCGTCCTGCAGTGGGGGCTGATCGTGAAGAAGCTCGAGGGCGTCGACGACGAGATGGCCGACAAGATCGCCGGCAAGTACGCGCGGAGCTTCGGCGACGGGTTCCTGCAGGACGTCGAGATCTGGAAGAACAAGTCCCGCATCGACAACCCGCTGCTGTGCGAGGAGGACGGGCCGGTCTACCAGCTTCGCCGCTGGTACGAGCAGTTCTACGTCGACGTCGCCGACATCACCGATGACATGCGCGCGCGCTTCGAGTTCGAGATCGACACCACCCAGGCCAACGAGGCCTGGCAGGCCGAGGTCGCCGACAACCTCGCCCGCCGCAGGGCCGAGGCGGAGGCAGCCGAGGCAGCCGGGGCGACCGGGTCCGAGGGCGGCTGACGCGGTGAGCACGCCGGAGTCCATGCTCGGCCTGCGGTCGGTCCTGGGTGGGCCGCCCGCGACCGACACGACCCGGGCCGACCACTTCGAGTACCTCGAGACCGGCCTCACCCCGCTGGCCTGCGGTCACTGCGGCGCTGTCGTGCGGGTGAGGAAGAACAGCCCGAAGCACACCAGCATCCAGTGGACGCGTGCGGCGGAGCGGAGGTGCCCGGTCCTGGCCGCTCACCTGGAGCAGCCGGGCACCTCCGCGAACGCACTCGGCTGCGAGCGTCTGCACGACGAGATCGCCGCAGCCGCGCGCGACGGCCGCATCGAGACCGGCACGTCCGAGATCGTCGACATGGACGGGTCACGCGATGGCTGAGGCGTCGTTCTTCAAGCTGCGGGTTGCCGAGGTCGTCCCCGAGACCGCGGATGCGCACTCGGTGGTGTTCGACGTACCCGACGACCTGCGGCAGCGCTTCCGCTACCGGCCAGGACAGTTCCTCACCCTGCGGCTGCCCAGCGAGCTGACCGGCTCGGTGGCGCGCTGCTACTCGCTGTCCAGCTCCCCGCACGACGGCGTGCTGCCGCAGATCACCGTCAAGCGCACCGCCGACGGCTACGGCTCCAACTGGATCTGCGACAACGTCGAGGCCGGTGCGGTCCTGGAGGTGCACCCGCCGTCGGGCCGGTTCGTGCCGCAGGACCTCGACGCCGACCTGCTGCTGCTCTCCGGCGGCAGCGGCATCACGCCGGTGATGTCGATCCTGCGCTCGGCGATGAGCCAGGGCGAGGGCCACGTGGTGCTGGTGTACGCCAACCGCGACGAGGAGTCGGTGATCTTCGCCGATGCGCTGCGCGACCTGCAGAAGCGGTACGGCGGGCGGCTCGTGGTGGTGCACTGGCTGGAGTCGCTGCAGGGCCTGCCGGACGCCGCCCGGCTGAGGTCGCTGGTCGAGCCGTACGCCGACCGCGACACGTTCATCTGCGGCCCCGGCCCGTTCATGGACACCGCCGGTGAGGTGCTGCGCGGGCTCGGTGTGCCGCGCAGCCGCATCCACATCGAGCGCTTCGTGTCCCTGCACGAGGACCCAGGCGCACCG
>JALZDI010000208.1 GCA_030862655.1 Actinomycetota bacterium
GCCGACCAGCTGCCACGGCGGCAGCCGACGGTCCCGCGCCGCGCGGGCGATGCGCAGCAGGCCGCGGCGCGGCCCGGGCGTGAGTCCGCAGATCAGGCACAGCAGCACGAGCCCCGTGCCGAAGCTGATCACCGCGGCGACTGCAGCCGAGGTGACGGTCGCGCCCAGCTCGACCGCGAGCGCTCCGTTGATGTGCGACTGCACCGCCACGAAACCGCCGACCACGAACGCGCTCAGCAGCGAGCCGGCTACGGCGACGACGTCGCGGACGGGACGCGGATGCACCCGCCCATCATCGTCGTCGCTGCGCTGTGACCCGCGCCCGGGTGAACGGGCGGGTCTGTCGACGCGGCTCGTGTGAGGATTGGTGGCCATGGGCGGCGTGACCAACCGGATGCGGGTCGAGCGGGCTCGCGAGGACGCGTCGACGACCCCGCTCGAGCTGTTCTTCGACCTGGTGTTCGTGTTCGCGCTGACGCAGACCACCGCGGTCATAGCCGACGACCTGAGCGCCCACGGGATCGTGCGAGGGCTGCTGATCTTCGGCCTGCTGTGGTGGAGCTGGGTGTGCTACGCGTGGTCGGGCAACGTGGTCCGGGCCGACGAGGGCGTCATCCGCTTGGCCATGGTCGCGGCGATGGCGACCATGTTCGTCCTGGCGCTGGGCATCCCGGAGGCGTTCGACGACCTGGCCGGTGGCCTCGCCGGGCCGGTGGTGGTGGCGGCGTGCTACTTCGTCTTCCGGGCGATCCACCTGTTCAAGGTCCGTACGCTGCACACCTTCACCCGGGCACGAGCGACGACCGGGATCGGGCTCCTGGTGCTCATCCCGGCGGGCTGGCAGATGTCCGCCTTGGCCACGCTGGCACTCCTGTCTGCCACCGTCGTGGGGCTGGTCGTGTGGGAGACCACGACCATCGCCGACACCCGGTACCGCATCCGCCATGAGCAGGGCTAGCTCCTGTGGCCGTCGCTAGGAAACGCCGAGGCGTCGTGGCACGATCTCGAACGTGACCAGCAGACCCACCGAAGCGCAGTATCTGCGCGACCTCGCACGGCTGCGCCGCGTCCGCGACCGGATCGACCGGGAGTACCCGCAGCCTCTGGACGTCGAGGCGCTGGCCCGCGGGGCGCACATGTCGGCCGGGCACCTGAGCCGGCAGTTCCGGCGCGCGTACGGCGAGTCGCCGTACTCCTACCTGATGACGCGGCGCATCGAGCGGGCGATGGCGCTGCTGCGTCGGGGCGACCTCACCGTCACCGAGGTCTGCTTCGCGGTCGGTTGCGCGTCGCTGGGAACCTTCAGCACCCGCTTCACCGAGCTGGTCGGGTTGTCGCCCAGCACCTACCGGCGCCGGGCGGCGCAGGGCACAGCGGGGCTGCCGCCGTGCGTGGCCAAGCAGGTGACCAGACCGGTCAGGAATCGAGAAGCGCCGGCCCCCGAGCCACAGCTAGCGTGACCGCCATGGACATCACCATTCACACCACCTTCCTTCCGCACGACGACCCGGACGCCTCGCTCGCCTTCTACCGCGACACCCTCGGCTTCGAGGTCCGCAACGACGTCGGGTCCGGCAGGATGCGCTGGATCACGGTCGGTCCCGCGGACCAGCCCGGTACGTCCATCCTGCTCGCGCCGCCGGCTGCCGACCCCGGCATCACCGACGACGAGCGGCGCACCATCGCCGAGATGATGGCCAAGGGCACCTTCGGCTGGATCCTGCTGGCCACCAAGGACCTCGACGGCACCTTCGAGAAGGTGCAGGCCGGCGACGCCGAGGTCGTCCAGGAGCCGACCGACCAGCCGTGGGGTGCCCGTGACTGCGCCTTCCGCGACCCCGCGGGCAACCTGGTCCGCATCCAGGAGCAGCGCTGAGCAATGGCCGCGAGGACGACGAGGACGGACACGCCCGCGCCTGCGCAGCACGCCGCGGACAGCCATGACCGGATCCGCGTGCAGGGCGCGCGCGAGAACAACCTCAAGGACGTCAGCGTCGAGATCCCGAAGCGCCGGCTGACGGCGTTCACCGGCGTCTCCGGCTCGGGCAAGAGCTCGCTGGTGTTCGACACGATCGCCGCGGAGTCGCAGCGGATGATCAACGAGACCTACAGCGCCTTCGTGCAGGGTTTCATGCCGACGCTGGCCCGGCCGGAGGTCGACGTACTCGAGGGGCTGACCACCGCGATCATCGTCGACCAGGAGCGGATGGGCTCCAACCCGCGCTCGACGGTCGGCACCGCGACCGACGCCAACGCGATGCTGCGCATCCTCTTCAGCCGGCTCGGCAAGCCGCACATCGGCTCGCCCAACGCATACTCCTTCAACATCCCCACGGTGAGGGCCAGCGGCGCGATCACCGTCGAGCGCGGGAACAAGACCAAGGCCGAGAAGGCGACCTTCAACCGGCTGGGCGGCATGTGCCCGAACTGCGAGGGCATGGGCTCGGTCAACGACTTCGACCTGACGGCGCTGTACGACGACACCAAGTCGCTCAGCGAGGGCGCGCTCACCGTCCCCGGCTACAGCATGGACGGCTGGTACGGCCGCATCTTCAGCGGCGCCGGCCTGCCCATGGACAAGCCGATCAAGAAATTCACGAGGAAGGAGCTGCACAAGCTTCTCTACGCAGAGCCGACCAAGATCAAGGTCGAGGGGATCAACCTCACCTACGAGGGCGTGATCCCCAAGGTCCAGAAGTCGATGCTGTCCAAGGACGTCGACGCGATGCAGCCGCATGTACGCCGGTTCGTCGAGCGCGCGATCACCTTCATGACCTGTCCGCAGTGCGACGGCACCCGGCTCACCGAGGAGGCCCGGTCGTCGAAGATCGAGGGGAAGAACATCGCCGACGTCTGCGCGATGCAGGTCAGCGACCTGGCCGAGTGGGTCCGGGACCTCGACGAGCCGTCGGTGGCGCCGCTGCTCACCGGGCTCCAGCACCTGCTCGACTCGTTCGCGGAGATCGGGCTGGGTTACCTCTCGCTCGACCGGCCCGCAGGGACGCTGTCCGGGGGAGAGGCGCAGCGCACCAAGATGATCCGCCACCTCGGCTCCTCGCTCACCGACGTCACCTACGTCTTCGACGAGCCCACGATCGGCATGCACCCGCATGACATCGCGCGGATGAACAGCCTGTTGCTGGCGCTGCGGGACAAAGGCAACACCGTGCTCGTCGTGGAGCACAAGCCCGAGATGATCGCGATCGCCGACCACGTCGTGGACCTCGGCCCCGGCGCCGGCACCGAGGGCGGCACCGTCTGCTTCGAGGGGACGGTGGACGGGCTGCGGGCGAGCGACACCACCACCGGCCGCCACCTCGACGACCGGGCGACCCTCAAGCAGTCGGTGCGTTCGGCCTCCGGCGCGCTGGAGGTCCGCGGCGCGTCGACGCACAACCTCCAGGACGTGGACGTCGACATCCCGCTGGGGGTGCTGTGTGTGGTCACCGGCGTGGCCGGCTCCGGGAAGACCTCGCTGATCCAGGGCTCGGTCGCCGGCCGCGCCGGCGTCGTGGTGATCGACCAGGGCGCGATCCGCGGCTCGCGGCGGAGCAACCCGGCGACCTACACCGGGCTGCTCGACCCCGTCCGCAAGGCCTTCGCGAAGACCAACGGCGTCAAGCCGGCGCTGTTCAGCTCCAACTCCGAGGGCGCCTGCCCCACCTGCAACGGCGCCGGCGTCATCTACACCGACCTGGGCGTGATGGCCACCGTCGAGTCCACCTGTGAGGACTGCGACGGCAAGCGGTTCCAGGCGGCGGTGCTGGAGCTCACCCTGGGCGGCCGGAACATCGCCGACGTGCTCGCGATGTCGGTAGCCGAGGCCGAGGACTTCTTCGGACACGGCGAGGCGCGCACGCCGGCCGCGCACAGGATCCTGGACCGCCTCGCCGACGTCGGGCTCGGCTACCTCACCCTCGGCCAGCAGCTGACCACGCTGTCCGGCGGCGAGCGGCAGCGGCTCAAGCTGGCCACGCAGATGGCCGAGAAGGGTGACGTCTACGTCCTCGACGAGCCGACCACCGGTCTCCACCTCGCCGACATCGAGCACCTGCTCGGCCTGCTCGACCGGCTCGTCGACACCGGCAGGTCGGTCATCGTGATCGAGCACCACCAGGCGGTGATGGCGCACGCCGACTGGATCATCGACCTCGGCCCCGGAGCCGGTCACGACGGCGGCCGGGTCGTGTTCGAGGGCACGCCCGCCGAGCTCGTCGCCGGCGGCTCCACCCTCACGGGCGAGCACCTCGCGGCGTACGTCGCCCTGAGAGGCGCCGATAAGCGACATTATGTCAACTAACGCGCCACTCCCTCCCGGCTGGCACTCGGCCCATCTTGTCTGCCAGCGGTCGGGCGGCGCAGGCTGAAGGCATCAGACCGCCACCCCGGCGGCCGGGGAGGCACGGGAGGC
>JALZDI010000032.1:0-6524 GCA_030862655.1 Actinomycetota bacterium
CCCGACTCGGTCGTCGGCGGACGCGTGGGGCGCACCATGGAGCTCGGCTTCGTCAGCGGCGAGGGCGACATCGGCGACCGCGGACGGATGCGGATGCAGCTGGTCGACCGGGTCGCCGACCCCGAGGGCGGCGACACGGTCGTGACGTGGGGATCGCGCAACGGCGCCCCCTACGTCGCCGGGGTCCCCATCGGCTCGGTCACCGAGGTGCTCACCAGCCCCCGTGAGCTGTCCAAGACCGTGGTGATCGAGCCCTACGTCGACTTCTCCTCCCTGGACGTGGTCGGCGTGGTGGTCGGCCACGACCGCCGGGACCGGGTCGAGGCCAGCGGCGGCGGTGGCGTCCGGTGACGGCGCTGCGCGCGCTCGTGGTGGCGGCGGCGCTGATGCTCGCGGTGACCCTGCAGCTGGGCGTGCTGCCCACGATCGCGATCGCCGACGTCGTGCCCAACCTCGTGCTGGTCGTGGTCATCGGCCTCGCGGTGGCGCGCGGACCCGAGTACGGCGCGGTCGTCGGCTTCGCCGCCGGGCTCGCCCTCGACCTCGCACCGCCGGCCGACCACATCGCCGGGCGGTGGGCGCTGGCCTTCGTCGTGGTCGGCTACCTCGCCGGGATGGCCCGGCGCGACGCGCGGTCGTCGGCAGTCGCCGCGGTGCTGGTGGTGGCCGCGGGTTCGTTCATCGGCACCTCGCTGTTCGCGCTGTCCGGGCTGGTGCTGCGCGACGCCGGGGTCACCGTTGCCGGCGTGCTGCACGTGCTGCCCATCGCCGTGCTCTACGACGTCGTGCTGACCCCGCTGGTCATCCCGGCGGTGCTCGCGCTGATGCGTCGGGTCCAGCCGACGGCCGCGGTGCGGGCGTGAGGTGGGCGTGAGGTGGGGATGAACGACCGTCGCCGGCTGCGGCTGCTCGTGGTGCAGGCGCTGGTGCTCTCGCTGTTCGTGACCCTGTTCGCGCGGCTGTGGTACATGCAGGTCCTCAGCGGTGCGGACTACCAGGCGCAGGCGGTGGAGAACTCCGTGCGTGAGGTGATCACGCCGCCCGAGCGCGGGCTGATCCTGGACTCGCAGGGCCGTCCGCTGGTGGCCGGGCGTCCGTCCTGGGTGGTCACCGTCGACCGCACCGTGCTCGACGAGATGGAGGACGCCGAGCGCGAGCGGGTGCTGCGCAAGGTCGCCCGGACCCTCGGCGTCGGCTACGAGAGGGTGCTGGCCCGCAGCAGGCGGTGCGGCGAGGCGGGGGCGCAGCCGCCGCCGATCTGCTGGAACGGCTCGCCGTACCAGCCGGTGCCGGTGGCCGAGGACGTCAGCCAGCAGGTGGCGGTGACGATCCAGGAGCAGGGCGAGGACTACCCGGGCGTCGACGCCGAGCAGTGGCAGGTGCGGGCCTACCCGGAGCCGTTCGGCGCGACGGCGGCGCACGCGCTCGGCTACCTGTCGCCGATCACCGAGAGCGAGCTGGACAAGGCCGAGGCCCGCCACGACCCCACGCTCAACCGCATCTCCCTGGTCGGCCGATCCGGGCTCGAGCGCACCTACGACAGGTTCCTGCGCGGCCGGCCCGGTATCGAGCGCAAGGCCGTCGACAGCATGGGCCGCGTGCTGGACACCGTCGGGATCCAGGCCCCCAGGCCCGGCAGCTCGCTGGTCACCAGCATCGACGCCAAGGTGCAGGCGCTCGTCGAGCGCCAGCTGCGCAAGACGATCATGACCGCGCGGCGCACCTTCGACCCGGTGTCCGGACGCAACTACGTCGCCGACTCGGGCGCCGCCCTGGTGATGGACGCCACCAACGGCCGGATGGTGGCGATGGCGAGCTACCCGAGCTACGACCCCGATGTGTGGGTCGGGGGGATCAGCAAGAAGGAGCTCGCCCGGCTGTACTCGGAGAAGGCCGGCACGCCTTTGCTGTCGCGGGCCACGCAGGGGCAGTTCGCGCCGGGTTCGACGTTCAAGCCGGTCGTCACCTCGGGCGCGATGAGGACCGGCGCCTACGGTCCGGAGACCCGGCTGGACTGCTCGTCGTCGTTCACCGTCGGCAACCGCACGTTCGACAACTACGAGTCCGGCGCCTACGGCTACATCGACTTCGCCAAGGCCCTGCAGGTCTCCTGCAACACCTTCTTCTACCGGATCGGCTACGACTTCTGGCTGCGCACCGGCGGCGACAGCGGCAACGTCGCCGCCCGCGACCCGCTGGTGCAGACGGCCGAGGACTTCGGCTTCGGCAGCGAGACCGGCATCGACCTGCCCGCGGAGGCCTCCGGGCGCATCGCCGACCGGCGCTGGAAGAAGCAGTACTGGAAGGCCCAGCGCGACTACTACTGCAAGCTCGGCCGCGAGGACGGCAGCGACTACATCCACCTGTTCGCCCGCGAGTTCTGCACCGACGGGTGGCGCTACCGCGCCGGCGACGCCGTCAACTTCGCGATCGGGCAGGGCGACACGATCATCACGCCGCTGCAGCTCGCGACCGCCTACGCCGCCATCTCGAACGGCGGCACGCTCTGGAAGCCGCGGGTGGGCAAGGCCGTGCTCTCCCCGCAGGGTGACGTGGTCAAGCGCATCCGGCCGCAGAAGGCCTCGCGGGTGCCCGTTCCCAAGCGGGTGCTTCGCTACATCGACCGGGCGCTGGTCGGCACCACCCGCACCGGCACGTCCTCGTGGCGGTTCATCGACTTCCCGCTGGATCAGGTGCCGATCCGGTCCAAGACCGGCAGCGCCGAGGTCTACGGCAAGCAGAGCACCTCCTGGCTGGCCAGCTACAACAAGCAGTACGTCGTGGTGATGATGGTCAGTCAGGGCGGCACCGGCTCGGGCACCTCCGGCCCGGCGGTCCGCAGGATCTGGGAGGAGCTGTACGGCGTGCGCGGCGGGCAGGTGCACCGCGACCGCGCGGCGCAGCCCGGCGCCGACCCACCGGAACGGCTGCCGACCGTCGGGCCCGACGGCGCCATCCGCGCGCCGGGGAGGCGGTAGCGGTGGCCGTCGCGACCCCGGCGCGCCCGTCCGCCCGGCGCGTCCAGATCACGCACCGGCAGTCGATCTGGGCGCGTGTCGACTGGATGCTGATCCTCGCCGCGCTGGCGCTGGCCGGGATCGGCACGCTGCTGGTCTGGTCGGCCACCGCCAACGACGACGCCCTCACCGGGGGCAACCCCAACAGCTACGCGGTCCGGCACCTGGTCAACCTCGGCATCGGCACCGCGCTGGCGCTGCTGGTGGCGGCGACCGACTACCGCTGGGTGCGGATCTGGACCCCGGTCGTCTACGCCGCGTCGATCATCGGGCTCGTGCTGGTGTTCGTGCCCGGCGTGGGCGCCGAGATCAACGGGTCGCGGTCGTGGGTCGACCTCGGCGGTCTGTCGCTGCAGCCGGCGGAGTTCGCCAAGCTCGCGGTGATCGTCAGCATGGCGCTGGTGGTCGCCGAGCGCGCCGAGAGCCGCCGCCCCGTCGGCGAGCAGGCCGACCGGCAGACCGCCGGGCGTCCGTCGAAGCGGTCCGGGTGGATGCGCGACCTCGACGTGGTGATCCTGCTGTCGATCGCCACCGTGCCCGCCGTACTCATCCTGCTCCAGCCCGACCTGGGCACGGTGCTGGTGCTGGGGGCCACGGTCTTCGGCGTGGTGGCGCTGGCCGGGGCGCCGAAACGCTGGCTGTTCGGGCTGGTGGCCGGGGTGGTCGTGGGTGCCGTGGGCGGGGCCCGGCTGGGCGTGCTCGACGCCTACCAGGTGGACCGGTTCCTCGCCTACATCCACCCCAACCTCGACCCGCTGGGCGCGGGGTACAACACCCAGCAGGCCCGGATCGCGATCGGCAACGGCGGGCTGTTCGGGCAGGGGCTGTTCGACGGCTCGCAGACCCAGTCGGGGTTCGTGCCCGAGCAGCACACCGACTTCGTGTTCACCGTCGCCGGTGAGGAGCTCGGCCTGGTCGGCGCGACGCTGGTGATCGCGCTGTTCGCGCTGCTGCTGTGGCGTGCGCTGCGGATCGCGCGGGGCGCCGAGGACGTGTTCGGACGGGTGGTGGCCGGCGGGATCGTGTGCTGGTTCGCCTTCCAGGGCTTCCAGAACATCGGCATGTGCCTCGGGATCATGCCGGTGACGGGGGTGCCGCTGCCGCTGGTGTCCTACGGCGGCACGTCGATGTTCGTCACGGTGATGGCGGTCGGGCTGCTGCAGAACATCCACCTGCGCACCGAGCACCCGCTGGGGCTGGGCGGCGTCGTGCGCTCCCGGGTGGCCCGCTCCCGCTTCTGACGGGGTTATCGTGGGGGACTGCCCGTACGCACGACCCCTGGAGCTGAGCTCGCTATGCCCGTCGAGTCGTTGTTCCCGCGTCTCGAGCCGCTGCTGCCGTCGGTACAGAAGCCGATCCAGTACGTCGGCGGCGAGCTGAACGCCGAGACCAAGGACTGGGACTCGGTCGACGTCCGCTGGGCGCTGATGTACCCCGACGCCTACGAGGTGGGCCTGCCCAACCAGGGCGTGGCGATCCTCTACGAGATCCTGAACGAGCGCGACTGGATCCTGGCCGAGCGCACCTACTCGGTCTGGCCCGACCTCGAGGCCAGGATGCGCGAGCACGGCATCCCGCAGTTCACCGTGGACACGCACCGGCCGGTCGGGGAGTTCGACGTGCTCGGCGTGTCCTTCGCGACCGAGCTCGGCTACACCAACCTGCTGACCGCGATCGACCTCGCCGGCATGCCGCTGCACGCGGTCGACCGCGGCGACGAGCACCCGATCGTGCTGGCCGGCGGCCACGCGGCCTTCAACCCCGAGCCGGTCGCCGACTTCGTCGACGCGGCGGTGCTCGGCGACGGCGAGGAGGTCGTGCTGGCGATCAGCGAGGTCATCCGGGAGTGGAAGGACGAGGGTCGGCCCGGCAGCGCCGACGGCACCCGCGCCGGCCGCGACGAGCTGCTGTACCGGCTCGCGCTCTCCGGGGGCGTCTACGTGCCGAAGTTCTACGACGTCGACTACCTGCCCGACGGCCGGATCAAGCGCGTCGTGCCGAACCGCTCCGGTGTCCCGTGGCGGGTGCACAAGCACACCCTGATGGACCTCGACCAGTGGCCGTACCCGAAGAAGCCGCTGGTGCCGCTCGCCGAGACCGTGCACGAGCGCTACTCGGTGGAGATCTTCCGCGGCTGCACCCGCGGTTGCCGGTTCTGCCAGGCCGGCATGATCACCCGGCCGGTGCGCGAGCGCTCGATCAACACGATCGGCGACATGGTGCAGAACGGGATCGAGAAGTCCGGCTTCGAGGAGGTCGGCCTGCTGTCGCTGTCCAGCGCCGACCACTCCGAGATCGGCGACGTCGCGAAGGGCCTCGCCGACCGGTACGAGAACAGCAAGACCTCGCTGTCGCTGCCCTCGACCCGGGTCGACGCGTTCAACATCACGCTCGCCAACGAGCTGTCGCGCAACGGCCGTCGCTCGGGCCTGACGTTCGCCCCGGAGGGCGGCTCGGAGCGGATGCGCAGGGTCATCAACAAGATGGTCTCCGAGGACGACCTGATCCAGACCGTGGCCACGGCGTACTCGCACGGCTGGCGGCAGGTCAAGCTGTACTTCATGTGCGGGCTGCCGACCGAGGACGACGAGGACGTGCTCGCGATCGGCGACATGGCCAAGCGGGTGATCTCCACCGGGCGTGAGGTGTCCGGCCGCCGCGACATCCGTTGCACGGTGTCGATCGGCGGCTTCGTTCCCAAGCCCCACACGCCGTTCCAGTGGGCCGCGCAGCTGGACTGGGAGACCACCGACGACCGGCTGAAGCGGCTGCGCGACTCGGTTCGCGGAAACAAGCAGTTCGGCAAGGCGATCGGGTTCCGCTACCACGACGGGCGGCCCGGCATCATCGAGGGACTGCTGTCCCGCGGCGACCGTCGTGTCGGCCGGGTCGTCGAGCACGTGTGGCGCGAGGGCGGCCGCTTCGACGGGTGGAGCGAGCACTTCTCGTTCGAGGCGTGGGTGGCGGCCTGCGAGCAGGCGCTGGCGGGCGAGCCGGTCGACCTCGACTGGTACACCACCCGCGAGCGCGAGTACTCCGAGGTGCTGCCCTGGGACCACCTCGACTCCGGGCTCGACCGCGACTGGCTGTGGGAGGACTGGCAGGACGCGCTGGACCCCGACCCGGTCGAGGTCGACGACTGCCGCTGGACGCCGTGCTACGACTGCGGTGTCTGCCCCGAGATGGGCACCGAGATCCAGGTCGGCCCCACCGGCCAGAAGCTGCTGCCGATCGCCGGCGTCAGCCAGCCCGCCTGACCGCCACTCGGAGACGGGCGGTAGCGCGGCGTCACCGAGTGTTCACTTTCCGTGCTCTCGCGGCTTAGAGTCGGTCCGACTTCGACCGGGAGGCTGTTCAGCCCAAGGTCAGTCCGGACCCGACATCGAGGAGCGTGCCCATGCCCCTGTCCCGCCGTGACTTCCTGGTCCGCACCGGCGCCGCCGGTATGTCGGTCGGCCTGGCCGGCAGCCTCGACGCCCTGTTCACGTCCCTCCCCGCCGCCGGAGC
>JALZDI010000032.1:6534-10357 GCA_030862655.1 Actinomycetota bacterium
GGCCCGCGCGCGGGTACGGCGACCTGGTGCGTGACCCGGCCGGCATCCTCGACCTGCCGCCGGGGTTCCGCTACCGGATCCTGTCGCGCGAGGGCCGCCCGATGGCGTCCGGGCAGGGACTCGTCCCGAGCCGGTTCGACGGCATGGGCAGCTACCGCGCCGCCGGCGGGCGTACCCATCTCGTCCGCAACCACGAGTGCTACCCCGACGCACCGCACAAGGTCCCCACCGCGGGGCTGCGGACGACGTACGACCCCACGGCCGGCGGGGGCACCACCACGATGGTGCTCGCCGAGGACGCCGAGGGGACGGAGACCCTGCAGGAGTACGTCAGCCTCGGCGGCACCGCGATCAACTGCTCCGGCGGCATCACCCCGTGGGGCACCTGGCTCACCTGCGAGGAGACCGAGGACCGCGCGGGCACCAACGGGTACGGCAAGGACCACGGCTGGGTGTTCGAGGTCGACCCCTACGACAACGGCCGCAACGCCGACCCGCGTCCGCTGAAGGCGATGGGGCGCTTCATGCACGAGGCGGTGGCCGTCGACCCCGGCACCGGCGCGCTGTTCGAGACCGAGGACGCGTTCAGCGGGGTGCCGCTGGGCAGCTACTACCGGTTCCTGCCCAGGCGTCCGCTCGCCGGCTACGGCAGCCTGCGCGCCGGCGGCACGCTGCAGGCACTGCATGTGCCGGGGCTCGAGGACCTGTCCACGGTCCGGGAGGCGGGCGCCACCTTCGGCGGGATCGAGTGGCTCGACGTCCCCGACCCGGAGGCCACCAGCGAGCCGGTCCGGGCCCAGGACTACCCCAAGCCGATCACGCGCGGCCAGAAGCTCGAGGGCGCGTGGTGGGGCGAGGGCGACAAGTCGGCGTACTTCGTGTCCTCCTACGCCGCGACCGACGACGGCTCGGCCGCGGCGCACGACGGCCAGGTCTGGCGCTACGACGTCACCGACAACACGCTGACGCTGGAGGTCATCTTCGACGGCGGCCTGGCCTCGGACGACGCCTACGAGCAGCCCGACAACATGTGCGTCTCGCCGTACGGGGGGCTGATGATCTGCGAGGACTCCGGCGGGGAGAACTACATGGTCGGGACCACTGCAGGCGGGGAGCCGTTCCTGTTCGCCCGCAACCGGCAGCAGACCGCGCCAGGGCAGACCGGCGAGCTGTCCGGGGTGTCGTTCTCCCCGGACGGGCAGACGATGTACTTCAACGTCTACGACCCGGGGACGACGTTTGCGGTGACGGGCCCCTGGCGGCGCCAGCGCTGACACGACGGTGTCGGGGACGTCATAGGGTGTGCCCATGAGCCAGCACTTCGATGTCGTCGTCCTCGGTGCCGGTCCCGGTGGCTACGTCGCCGCGATCCGCGCCGCCCAGCTCGGCAAGTCCGTCGCGGTGGTCGAGTCACGCTACTGGGGCGGGGTCTGCCTCAACGTGGGCTGCATCCCCAGCAAGGCGCTGCTGCGCAACGCCGAGCTGGCGCACCTGATCAAGAACGACGCCGAGAAGGTGTTCGGCATCTCGGTGGGCGAGGTGACCGCCGACTACGGCAAGGCCTACCAGCGCAGCCGCACGGTCGCCGAGGGCCGCGTCAAGGGCGTGCACTACCTGATGAAGAAGAACAAGATCACCGAGTTCACCGGCTGGGGCACGTTCACCGACGCCAACACACTCGACGTCCGGCTCAGCGACGGTGGCAACGAGACGGTGACCTTCGACCACTGCATCATCGCGGCCGGCGCGACCACCAAGCTGCTGCCGGGCACCGAGCTCTCGGAGCGTGTCGTCACCTACGAGGAGCAGATACTCGAGAGCGAGCTTCCCGACAGCATCGTGATCGCCGGTGCCGGGGCGATCGGCGTCGAGTTCGGCTACGTGATGGCCAACTACGGCGTCAAGGTGACGATCGTGGAGTTCCTCGACCGGATGGTCCCGCTGGAGGACCCGGAGGTGTCCAAGGAGCTGGCCAAGCAGTTCAAGAAGCTGGGCGTCGACGTGCTCACCTCCACCAAGGTGGAGTCCATCGACGACAACGGCGGCCAGGTCAGCGTCACCGTCAGCAAGAACGGCCAGCAGCAGACCCTCAAGGCCGACAAGGTGCTGCAGGCGATCGGCTTCGCCCCGCGCGTCGACGGCTACGGCCTGGACAAGACCGGCGTCGAGCTCAGCGACCGCGGCGCGATCGCGATCGACGGCCGCATGCGCACCAACGTGCCGCACATCTACGCAATCGGCGACTGCACCGGCCAGCTCCTGCTGGCCCACGTCGCCGAGGCCATGGGGGTCGTCGCGGCCGAGACGCTCGCCGACGCGGAGACCATGGAGCTCGACTACGCGATGATGCCGCGGGCGACGTACTGCCAGCCGCAGATCGCCAGCTTCGGCTACACCGAGGAGCAGGCCAAGGAGCTCGGGCACGAGGTCAAGGTGACGAAATTCCCGTTCACCGCCAACGGCAAGTCGCACGGGCTGGGCGAGACCGCCGGCTTCGTCAAGCTGCTCACCGACACCGAGTACGGCGAGCTCCTCGGCGCGCACATGATCGGACCCGACGTGACCGAGCTGCTCCCCGAGCTCACGCTCGGGCAGCTGTGGGACCTCACGGCGCACGAGCTGGCCCGCAACGTGCACGCCCACCCGACGCTGTCCGAGGCGGTCAAGGAGGCTATCCACGGCGCCGCGGGGCACATGATCAACATGTAGGGACCCGACGGGCGACACCCGCGATCGTGGTATACACCACAGATCTGCCGGCCGAGCGGCGGATGCGGGGTGGGTATCCTGGGTGCTCTGTGCCCCGTCGGGGTTGGCCAGCCGTTGCTACTGAGTCGGAGACAGGTGTGCGGAGTCCGCGTCGATCCTCACCCGGGGTCCTGCGGGGACCACTGCCAGGTGTGTTGCTCGCGACTGCGTACGCCGTGGTCACTCTGCTGTCCCTGCAGACGCTGATCGGCTTCGACCGGCTGCTCAACTACGGGTTCTACCACTCGTGGCCGGAGTGGACCACGTTCATGAAGGTCGTGGGCAAGACGGGGCAGCGCGGTCTGGTCCTGCCACTGCTCTTCGTGCTCGCGATCTACCTGGCCCGGCGCCGACGGCTCTGGGAGCCGCTGGTGATCACGGCCGTCTCGTCGCTCGTGCTCAACTTCGTCGTCGGCGTGTTCAAGATCGTCACCATGCGCGGCAAGCCGGTGTTCGGCGATCCGGCGTTCTTCGAGCAGGGCGTGCTCTACCCCTCCGGGCACGCCGCGAACGCCATCATGTACTTCGGTCTCGCCTACTTTCTGGTGCGGCGGTACGGCAACTCCGACGGCACCCTGGCTCGGACCATGCTGGTGCTGACCTGGGTGGCGTGCGCCGGCACGACCGCGCACCTGACGTACTTCCAGCTGCACTGGTTCACCGACGTGCTCGGCGGCCTGCTCCTCGGTGGCGCCGTGCTGCGCTCGACCGTCTACGAGCGCGGCCTGGTCCGTCGGCTCTCGGAGTACACCGAGTGGCTCGCCCGCCACCTCGTCGCCGCCTGGAAGCGGCGACAGCAGCCGTCACCGGCCGCGCCTGCGGTCGCCCGGACCGGGGACGGTTCCGCGCCCGTTGCCGCGTCGTCGAACGGGGGGCCGACGTTCGTCCCGCACCAGGTGAACGGCCTAGCTCCGCGGGGGAAGCAGCAGGAACATCATGATGATGCTGAGCCCCATCAAGCCGGTCGCCAGCACATCAACGGACTTGCGGCGAACCCGCAACCAGCCGGCCGCGTAGTCGGAGAGAAGCAGCCGCGCGACTGAGCAGACCAGCATCGACCCGGCCACCAGCCACA
>JALZDI010000209.1:0-393 GCA_030862655.1 Actinomycetota bacterium
TCGGCATGACCGGCGCCCGCATCACCAGCACGCTGCTCAACTCGCTGCGTCACCACGACAAGCAGATCGGGCTGGAGACGATGTGCGTCGGCGGCGGCCAGGGTATGGCGATGGTGCTGGAGCGGCTCTCCTGATGCCGGGCAGTCCCCAGGGCCGGCTCGACGGCAAGGTCGCCATCGTCACCGGCGCGAGCCGCGGGATCGGCCTCGGCATCGCCGAGCGGCTGGTCGCCGAGGGCGCGCAGGTATGCATCACCGCGCGCCAGCAGGAGGCGCTGGAGGAGGCGGTGACGCTGCTCGGCGGCGGCGAGCACGCGCTCGCGGTCTCCGGCAAGGCCGACAACCTCGACCACCAGGCCAACGCAATCGCCCGCACCATGGACGCGTTCGGCCG
>JALZDI010000209.1:403-4403 GCA_030862655.1 Actinomycetota bacterium
GCTGGTCGACCTCGACCTGGACGCCGCCCGCAAGATCTTCGAGGTCAACGCGCTCGCGGCGCTGTCGTGGGTGCAGCAGGTGCACAAGGCGTGGATGGCCGACCACGGCGGCGCAGTGGTCAACGTGTCCTCGGTGGCCGGGCTGAAGCCCGCACCCGGGATCTCGTTCTACGGCGCCACCAAGGCGATGCTCAAGCACCTCACCGAGGAGCTCGCGGTCGAGCTCGGACCGGACATCCGGGTCAACGCGGTCGCGCCGGCGGTGGTGAAGACCAGGTTCGCGTCCGCGCTGTACGAGGGCAAGGAGGCCGAGGTGTCCGCGGCCTACCCGCTCAAGCGACTGGGCGTGCCCGAGGACGTCGCCGGCGCGGTGGCGTTCCTGCTGTCGCCCGACGCGGCGTGGATCACCGGGCAGACGCTGGTGCTCGACGGCGGCATGACGCTGACGGGCGGCATCTGAGCATGCCGGTGCGGGTCGACGGCGCCGGCGTCGTGGTGACCGGCGCCGGGCACGGCATCGGCGCGGCGCTGGCACGACGGCTGGCCGCGGGCGGCGCCACGGTGGTGGTCAACGACCTGGACGTCGACGGGGCCGAGGCCGTGGCCGCCGAGGTGGGTGGGGTCGCCGTACCCGGTGACGCCGCGACCGAGGCCGGGGTCACCGCACTGGTCGCCGCGGCCACCGAGCACCTGGGCGAGGTCGACATCTACTGCGCCAACGCCGGCATCGCCCCCGGCGGCGGCCCGGAGGCGGACGAGGCCGTCTGGCAGCGGGCCTGGGAGGTCAACGTGATGGCGCACGTGCGGGCCTCGCGGCTCCTGGTGCCAGGCTGGTTGCGGCGCGGGCAGGGCCGGTTCGTCGCCACCGTGTCGGCGGCGGGGCTGCTGACCATGCTCGGCTCCGCGCCGTACTCCGTCTCCAAGCACGCGGCGCTCGCCTACGCGGAGTGGCTGTCGGCGACGTACGGCGAGCGCGGCGTCACCGTGCAGTGCATCTGCCCCCAGGGCGTGCGCACCCGGATGCTCGACGACGCCGGCGCGGCCGGCGACGCCGTGCTCCGTGCGGGCGCGATCGAGCCGGCGCAGGTCGCCGACGCCCTCTGGGAGGGGCTCGCCGACGACCGGTTCCTGATCCTGCCGCACCCGGAGGTGCGCGAGTACTACGCGGCGCGTGCCGGTGACACGGACCGGTGGCTGGCCGGGATGCGTCGGCTGCAGCGCCGCATCGACGAGTCGGAGGAGCGGGCATGAGGGCATGGCGGGTGCACGAGCTCGGCGAGCCGGGCAAGGTGCTGCGACAGGACGACGTCGCCGACCCGCGGCCGGGGCCGGGCCAGCTGCTCGTGCGGGTGCGCGCGGCGGCTGCGAACTTCCCCGACGTGCTGATGTGCCGCGGCGAGTACCAGGTGAAGCCGCCGCTGCCGTTCACGCCCGGCATCGAGCTGTGCGGCGAGGTCGTCGAGGCCGGTGAGGGCGCGCGCGGGTTCACGGTCGGCGACCGGGTGATCGGCTCGCCGGAGCTGCCCGTCGGGGCGTACGGCGAGCTGACGCTGATGGCCTCGGCGAGGACGTTCGCCGCCCCCGCCGCGCTGGACGACCCGGAGGCAGCGGCGTTCTTCATCGGCTACCAGACGGGGTGGTTCGGCCTGCACCGGCGGGCCGCCCTGCAGCCGGGGGAGACCCTGCTGGTGCACGCCGCGGCCGGCGGGGTGGGCAGTGCCGCCGTCCAGCTGGGCAAGGCGGCCGGCGCCCGGGTGATCGGCGTGGTCGGCGGCCCGGACAAGGCCGCGGTCGCCCGCGAGCTGGGCGCCGACGTCGTGGTCGACCGGCACGCCGAGGACTTCGTCGCGGTGGTGAAGGAGGCGACGGGGGGACGCGGCGCCGACGTGGTCTACGACCCGGTCGGCGGCGACGCGTTCGCGCGGTCGACCAAGTGCGTCGCGTTCGAGGGCCGCATCCTGGTGATCGGCTTCGCCAGCGGCGTGGTGCCCTCACCCGGCCTCAACCACGCGCTGATCAAGAACTACTCGATCGTCGGCCTGCACTGGGGCTTCTACAACGAGAAGGACCCCGAGGCGATCCGTCGCTGCCACGACGACCTCACCGCGCTCGCCGAGCAGGGGCTGGCCAAGCCGCTGGTGGGCGAGCGGCTCGGCTTCGACGCGGTCGCCGACGGGGTGCAGAGGCTCGCCGACGGCACCACCGTCGGTCGCGTCGTGTTCACCGTCTGACGGCACTCGGTGCGGTCCCGGGCCGTCCCTCGAGGGGCGGCCCGACACGTGGCGCGTCCGTGGCGCGGCGCGTTCTGGTTGCCTTTGCGGGCCCCGGGACGACCACTGCGCGCCACGCGATGAGCGGCCCAGCGGTGCGACGCAGGCAGCGGAGGATCGTGGCTGTCCCGCCACCCAGGATCGCCCCCTTGCCTGGGTGACCTCAGGTTCCCGAAATCGGGTGGACACCGGTCAGGCAGGTCCGCGAGGTTGGGGCGCGTGACGATTCGGATGCAGTGCGTCTGCGTGGACGCCAACGACCCGGACAGGCTGGCTCGCTTCTGGGCCGACGTGCTCGGCTGGAGGCGCACCTTCGAGGACGACGACGAGGTGGTGCTCGAACCGCCGGCCGGCAGCCCCGAGGACGGCGTCGTACCCGACCTGCTGTTCCTGCGGGTGCCCGAGCCCAAGGCGACGAAGAACCGGCTGCACATCGACCTGAGGCCCGACGCCCAGGACGCCGAGGTGCGTCGCATCGAGGCGCTGGGCGCGCGGCGAGTCTCGGTGGGCCAGGGCGCGGACGTCTCCTGGGTGGTGCTGGCCGACCCCGAGGGCAACGAGCTCTGCGTGCTGCGGGCGCTCACCCCCGAGGAGCTCGCGGAGGGCTGACGCGTGGCGCGTTGTGGTTGCCGCGACCCGCTGCGGGACAAAACGTCGCGCCACGCGAGGCGGGCTCGGTCAGCGGTGGCGTTCCTCGAGTCCTCGGCCGGGGTGCCACGACCTGATGAGCAGATGGTCGGCCGGCCGCCCCACCCTGGTCAGCACCACCTCGGTGATGTCGATCCGGAACCGGTGGGCCCCGTCTGGCAACCCACCGTGGACCTCGATCGCGCGGCCCGCGATCTTCGCCTCGCCCGGCCACGCGCTCGGGTCGTCGTCGGAGGGGTCGACGGTCGGGGAGTGCAGCGCCACCCGCGGGTCGCGCCGCAGGTCGAGCGCCTTCAGCGCACCGGGCATGCTGCCCAGCCAGACCTCGTCGCCGTCGAGCTCCACCTCGGTGCCGCTGATCCGGGGCGACCCGTCCTTGCGCAGCGTCGCCAACGTGGCGTGCTTGCGTGCGGCGAACCGCTGAGCCACGTCCGCCGCGAAGTCCGGCACCTCGTCGGCCATCTCCCGCCACGTCGCCATGCGGCCCAGCCTGCCACCTTGCGGGGCAGTCGCGCAGTCTCGGCGGGAAGGGGTGCGGCAGTCGCGCGGTCTCGACGGGAAGGGGTGCGGCAGTCGCGCAGTCTCGGCGGGAAGGGGGGCGGCAGTCGCGCAGTCTCGGCGGGAGGGGGACTACGACGCGAGGGCGGCGGGGTCCATGTAGATGACCTCCCACAGGTGGCCGTCGAGGTCCTGGAAGCTCCAGCCGTACATCGGGCCGTCGTCGATCGGGTCGCTCGACGGCTGCCCGCCGGCGGCCAGCGCCTGGTTGACCAGGTCGTCGACGCTCTCGCGGCTCTCCGCCGAGATCGCCAGGATCGCCTCTGTGTGCGTCATCGTGTTGCAGACGTCCTTGCGGGTGAACGACCTGAAGAAGTCCTCGGCCAGCAGCATGACGTAGCTGCCGTTGCCGATCACCATGCAGGTGGCCTTGTCGTCGGTGAACTGCGGGTTGAACTCGAAGCCCAGGCCGGTGAAGAAGTCGATCGACTTCTGCAGGTCCTTCACAGGCAGGTTGACGAAGATCTGCCGGCTCATCTGGCTGGTCATGGTGTCCTCCGGTGCACGGGCGTTTGCCTCACGCA
>JALZDI010000210.1 GCA_030862655.1 Actinomycetota bacterium
GGCCCAGGCCGCGCTGCTCGCCGGCCGAGCGGCCGCGGCCGACGAGCAGAAGCGACTCGCCTCCGAGCTGAGCGAGACCGTCGACGCGCTGTACGTGGCGAGCAAGGCCAAGAGCGACCTGCTCGCGCGGGTCAGCCACGAGTTCCGCACGCCGCTGACCGCGATCATCGGCTACAGCGCGCTGCTGCGGCGCAGCATCGACGGCGGCGGCGACCCGATGCTGGCCCGTACCGGCCCGGACCGCATCCACAGCGCGGGCGTGCACCTGCTCGCCCTGGTCGAGGAGGTCCTCGACCTCGCCCAGATGGACGCCGGGCAGTTCGGCCTGCAGCTGGAGGAGGTCGAGCTGTCGGCGCTGGTGGCGCGCACGGTCGAGGAGATGCGCCCGCTGGCCGCGGCGAAGCGGCTGCGGGTGGAGTCGACCGTGCCGGCGGGTCGAATCACCGTCGACGCGAACCGGATGCGTCAGGTGCTGTACAACCTGCTGTCCAACGCGATCAAGTTCACCGCGGCCGGCGGGACCGTGCGCGTGGAGGCGGAGACGGACGCGGAGAAGATGCGCCTGAGCGTGGTCGACGACGGCATCGGCATCCCGGCCGAGGACCAGCCGCGGATCTTCGAGGAGTTCACCCAGGTCGCCGAGCACGGGCCCCACGAGGGCACCGGCCTGGGGCTGTCGATCGTGCGCCGGCTGGTGGCCGCGCACGGTGGCACCACCGAGCTGGAGTCGGCGCCGGGGCAGGGCAGCCGCTTCATCGTCACGCTGCCCTGCCGGCCGGCGGACGTGTCAGCCGCGGAACCAGGCGGCGGTGTCGGGCGGCAGTGACCCGGCGGCCACCTCCGGGGCGCGGCCCGAGGCGATCAGCGGCTCGCCGAGGTAGGACACGTCGGTCGGCTCGGTGCCGCAGTTGACCAGGCAGACCAGGTCGGGCTCGCGGCGGAAGGCCAGCACCTCCGGCGCGGCGTCGAGAAACTCCACTCCTGTGCCGAGCCCGGGCAGCAGGCTGCGACGCAGCTCCAGCGCTCGCCGGTAGAAGCTCAGCGTCGACTCGGGGTCGTGCTGCTGCGCGGCCACGCTCAGGCCCGCCCACGACTCGGGCTGCGGCAGCCAGGGCTGGCCGGTTCCGTCGGGTCCGAAGCCGTACGGCGGGGCGTCGCCGGACCAGGGCAGCGGCACCCGGCAGCCGTCACGGCCCTCCCCGCCACCGCGGTGCCACGCCGGGTCCTGCCGGTGCTCGGGCTCGACGTGGGCCTGCGGCAGCCCCAGCTCCTCACCGGCGTAGATGTAGGCCGACCCCGGCAGCGCAAGCATGCTCAGCGTCGCCGCTCGTGCGCGGGCCAGTCCCTGCTCGCCGTCGCCGTAGCGGGTGACGTGCCGCTCCACGTCGTGGTTGCTCAGCACCCACGTCGGCGAGGCCTCCACGGGCCCGACCGCGGCGTAGGTCGCCTCGATGACGGCCCGGAAGGCCGCCGCGGACCAGCGCGCCTCCAGCCAGTGGAAGTTGAACACCTGCTGCAGCTCGTCGGCGCGGACGTAGCGGGCCATCGACTCCGGGCTGGTGACCCACGCCTCGGCGACCGCCATCCGGTGCCCGTCGTACTCGTCGAGCACGCGGCGCCAGCGGCGGTAGATGTCGTGCACGCCGGGCTGGTCCCAGTAGGGCCGGTCGTGGAAGCTCAGCTCCTCCTCGATGCCGCCGACGTGCGCGTCCGCGTCGGCACCCGCCGACGCGTCCACGTCCGGCAGCCCCTGGGCCTTCACCATGCCGTGCGCCACGTCGATCCGGAAGCCGTCGACCCCACGGTCCAGCCAGAACCGCAGCACGCTGTCGAACTCGTCGCCGACCTCGGGGTTGGCCCAGTTGAAGTCGGGCTGCCGGTGGTCGAACAGGTGCAGGTACCACTGTCCGTCGTCGGTGCGGGTCCACGCGGCGCCGCCGAACACCGACGCCCAGTTGTTGGGCGGCAGCTCGCCGTCGTCGCCGCGGCCGTCGCGGAAGATGTAGCGCTCGCGCTCGGGGCTGCCGGGGCCGGCGGCCAGGGCCTGCTGGAACCACACGTGGTCGTCGGAGGAGTGGTTGGGCACGATGTCGACGACGACGCGGATGCCGTGCTCGTGCGCGGTGCGCAGCATCTGGTCGAAGTCTTCGAGCGTGCCGAACATCGGGTCGACGCCGCGGTAGTCGGCCACGTCGTAGCCGTGGTCGGCCTGCGGGGACGGGTAGAACGGGGTCACCCAGACAGCATCGACGCCCAGGCCCGCCAGGTAGGGCAGCCGCGACGTGATGCCGGGGATGTCGCCGACACCGTCGCCGTCGGCGTCGGCGAAGCTGCGGACGTAGACCTGGTAGAACACGGCGTCCTGCCACCACAGGCGCGGCGACGCGGCCGGGTCGAGCGCGGTGGCGGGCGCAGGCGAGGTGGCCTCGGGCACAGGGGTCCTTCCGGGCAGGCTGGGGATCGGTGCGGCGAATGCCGGCGCTCAGTCCATCGAGGGCTGCCCCCGGTTGTCAAACGCGGTCAGCCGAAGGCGGCGGGGTCGACCGCGAACCAGACCTGCTCGGCCCGGGCCAGGGCCCGGCCGTCGGAGTCGTACAGCGTCGTGGTGGTGAAGGTCTTGCGGCCGTCCTCGCCGAGCCACCGGCCCATCACCACGTGCCGTTCGCCGAGCTCGGCGGGTGCGTAGACCTCGGCGGTGATCCGGCCCAGCACCATGGGCCGGCCCACGATGTCGGCCGTCCAGCCGCCGGGGCAGTCCAGTGCCGCCCACACGAACTCCGGGCGCACGTGCGTCGGCTCGTCGGCGGCCGCGAGGGACTTGTCGGGGGTCCACGTGCAGGCCGTGCGGCCGTCGGGCAGCCGTCCCGGCGACAGCCCCAGGCCGTCGTCGCGGTCGGGCCCGCAGGTGAAGCAGGTCGGGAAGGGGTGGTCGGTGAGGCCGGCGTACGACTGCTCGGCGTCGCGGGCGTCGGCCAGTGACACCGCGTCGACCGGGTCGACGCGGAGCTGTCCGGGGCGTGCCTCGGCGACCACCTGCTCGTCCAGCAGCAGGGCCAGGGTGGCTGCGCTCTCAGGAGTCTCGGGGGCGACGGCGGCCCGGCGTACCCGCAGGGGGGTGTCCAGCGGCGGGGGCCTGCGCAGTGTGACCTCGACCGCCCCGGTGGGGTCGCCGCGGCGGTCGCCGGCGTGGAGCGCGGCCAGCAGCCCCGCGGTGTAGCCACCGTTGCCCGACCCCGGGGGGCCGTGGAACCTGCGGGCGACGGTCACTTCGTCGGCGCCTGAGTCGTCCATCGGCACGCACCTTAGCGCCAACCGCGGTGCGCGGGCCCGGCCGCTTCGCGCGGGGCGTCCGGGATCGCACCCGCGTGCCAGAATGAGCGGGTGAGCGAACTCATCGACACCACGGAGATGTACCTGCGCACCGTGTTCGAGCTCGAGGAGGAGGGCATCGTCCCGCTGCGCGCTCGCATCGCCGAACGCCTGCACCAGTCGGGTCCCACGGTCAGCCAGACCGTCGCCCGGATGGAGCGCGACGGGTTGCTCACCGTCCAGGGCGACCGCCACCTCGAGCTCACCGACCACGGCCGCATGCTCGCCACCCGGGTGATGCGCAAGCACCGGCTCGCCGAGCGCCTGCTGACCGACGTGATCGGCCTGGACTGGGAGCTGGTGCACGCCGAGGCCTGCCGGTGGGAGCACGTGATGTCCGAGCAGGTCGAGCGGCGGCTGCTCGCGCTGCTGGACCACCCGACGCTCTCGCCGTACGGCAACCCCATCCCAGGGCTGGAGGAGCTCGGCGAGGACTACGACGTCGAGGACTTCATGGAGGGTCTGGAGCCGCTCGACAAGGTGCTGCCCGCCGACGGTGCGCAGGTCAGCGTGACGGTGCGTCGGATCGGTGAGGACCTGCAGACCGACGAGCAGATCATGACCGCCCTGCGACGGGTCGACGCGCGCCCGGACAAGGTGGTGAAGGCCACCCGGGGGCCGGAGGGCGTCCTGGTCGCCGGTGGCGGCGAGGTGGTCGAGATCGAGCTGGACGCCGCTGCGCACGTCTTCGTCCAGCGCCTCTGAGACCGTGACGTGACCGACTGGGCGACCTACCTCGCCGGCTTCCACGCGCGCAACCCGGGGATCACCGAGGACGTGCTCTCGCGGGCGCGGTCCGGCGAGCTGACGCCGTACCGGTGGCTGGCGCGTGCGGTCTCCGGCGCCCGGGTGCTCGACCTGGCCAGCGGGAGCGGCGCGATGACGGCGACGCTCGCGGCGCAGGGCGACCGCACCTCCCCGCCCTGGGTCGTCGGCCTGGACCTGTCCGTCGCCGAGCTGCAGGAGTCACGCCGGCGCGGCCGCACCGGCCCGCTGGTGCGTGCC
>JALZDI010000211.1 GCA_030862655.1 Actinomycetota bacterium
CCGACCAGGTCGGCACCCTGTGGGCGGAGCTGCTGCGGCCGCTGCGCTCGGACGGCGGCGGCACCGCCGCCTCGGTACGGGAGCCGGTGCCGTGACCACCAACGTCGCCTCCGCCCCACTGCTGTCGGTGTTCTCCTGGCTGGCCACGGTCGCCGGCGCCCTGGCCTTCACTCCCCTGCTCGACGACAACGGCTACGTGTTCTCGGCGGCGTGGCTGGCGTTCGCACCACTGGCCGTCGGCTGCGGCCTGCGGCTGCTGCGCGCACCGCTGGCGGTGGTGCTGCCGGGGCAGGTGGTCGCGCTCGCGCTGTGGCTGACGCTGCTGTACTTCCCCGACACGGCCACCGCCGGTGTCTTCCCCACCATGGCCACCTTCGAGGCCCTGGGCGGTGAGCTCGTCGACGGCGCCGAGGTCGCCAACGCCTACGCGCCGCCCGCACCGGCCAGCGAGGGCCTGGTGCTGATGACCGCGCTCGGGGTGACCGTGTGCTTCCTCCTCGTGGACGCGCTCGCCGCGGGGCTGCGTCGGGTGCCGCTCACCGGCCTGCCGCTGCTGGCGCTCTACACCGTGCCCGCCGCGCTGGCGCCCAGTGGTGTACCGGTGCTGGCGTTCCTCGTCGGCGGCACCGCGTTCCTGCTCCTGCTGGGGTACGACGAGCGCGACCGCCTGGGCCACTGGGGCCGCCAGATCAGCAGCATCACCGGGCTGCGGACCCAGCACGAGAACCGGCGTCTCAACCTCGGGGCGATGAACGCCTCCGCCGGCCGGGTCGGCGTCGTGGCCCTGGGCGCGGCGGCCGTGCTGCCGATGTTCATCCCGGTCCTGCCGGAGGGGCTGCTCGCCGGGCCCGGCGGCGGCACCGGCCCCGGCGAGGTGCAGGTGACCAACCCGATCGTCGACCTGCGGCGCGACCTGGTGCAGCGCTCGAACGACGTCGCGATGACCGTGCGCACCCGCAGCAGCGACGTGAGCTACTTCCGGCTCGCCGCGCTGGACGAGTTCGACGGCGAGAAGTGGCGGTTCTCCGACCGCGACGTGGACGCGGCCTTCGACCTGCGGGGACCCCTCACCGCGCCCCCGGGTCTGGACGCCAAGGTCGACCGTCGTACCGAGCCGTTCGTCGTCGAGGTGGCGTCGGGCTTCCACAGCGAGTGGCTCCCCGCGCCCTACGCCCCCGTCCGGGTGCGGGTCGACGGGGAGTGGCGCTACGACCCGGACACGCTCGACATCGTCGCCGGCACCGAGGAGACCGACACCGCCGGGCGGGCCTACGCCGTCACCTCGGTGCAGCCGCTGCCGACCTTCGAGCAGCTCGACAACGCCGGCGGCGCGCCGACCAGCATCAGCGGCCGCTACACCGACGTCCCCGACGAGGTGCCCGACCAGGTGGGTGAGCTGGCCGAGCGGATCACCGAGCGCGGGGCGTCGCGGTTCCAGCGCGCGGTGCTGCTGCAGGACTGGTTCCGCACCGGCGGCGGCTTCCGCTACTCACTGCAGACCCCCGACGGGCACAGCGGCGACGACATCCTGGCGTTCCTGCGGGACCGGGTCGGCTACTGCGAGCAGTTCGCCGCCGCGATGGCGTTGATGGCGCGCGAGCTGGACATCCCGGCCCGGGTCGCGGTCGGCTTCCTCAACGCCGAGCCGACCGGGCAGCCGGACGTCTACCGCTATGCGTTCGCGGACATGCACGCGTGGCCGGAGATGTACTTCGAGGGTGTCGGGTGGGTGCGCTTCGAGCCCACGCCCGCCGCCCGCGCGGGCGCGGCCTCCCCGCCGTACACCCGGGGCGACGCGACCCAAGCGAACCCGTTCCAGACGCAGGACCCGGGACCGACGCCGACGGTGCAGCCGCCGCAGGGGCAGCAGCTCGGCCAGCTCGACCCCGGCGCCTCGGCTACCGGCGGGGCGCCCGATGACGCGACGTCGCCGTGGTGGTTCGTCGTGGCCGCGCTGGCCGTGCTACTGCTGTTCACGCCCGCCGTCACCCGGGTCGTGCTGAGGCGCCGGCGGCTGATGGGGAACCGCGGCCCGGTGGAGCAGGCCGAGGCGGTGTGGAGCGAGCTGCGCGACTCGATGCGCGACCTGCGCTACGACTGGCCGGTCGACACCCCGCGGCGGACCGCGGCGCGGGTGCTTCCACTGGTGCGTCGTCGTGCGGGCGCGGAGTCGGCGCTACGCCGGCTCGCGGTCACCGTGGAGCGGGCCCGCTTCGCGCGGAGCCCGGGCGACGGCTCGACGCTCGAGCACGACCTGCGGCTGGTCGTGGACGCGCTGCTGGCGCGGGAGACCCGGTGGGACCGGTTCAAGGCCACGATGCTGCCGCGCTCGCTGCGCGCGGCGTACCGGCGTCAGAACCGGCAGGAGACGCAGGGGGTCAGAAACCTTGCTCTCGACGTCGACGCCAGCGCTCTTCCATCCGCTCCATGAACGAGCCGGAGGCGTCGGACCGCGGACGTGACTTGGTCGACGGCTTCGCCTTCGCCGGCTTGGACTTGGGCTTGTTCTGCGAGCCGACGACGTAGAGCGGCTCGGGCTGGGTGGAGCGCCGCCATGCGGTGAGCCCGAAGTAGGCACCGCCGAGCATCAGCACGAAGCCGGCAACGCTGACGAGGGTGAGCTTGGTGATGGCCCCGGTCATCAGCAGCACGATGCCGAGCACGAACACGACACCGGAGACGATGGCGATGCGCCGGTGGTGCGAACGGGCCCGGCTGCCACGCAGGGTGGAGGCGAACTTCGGGTCCTCGGCCGCGAGCGCCTGCTCGAGCTGCTCGAGCATCCGCTGCTCTTCCTCGGAGAGCGGCACCGTGCACCTCCAACCCCAAGATCCTGGCGACCTATCGGTGCGGCCGCATCTTGTCAACAGTCTAGGCAGGGAAGCGGTGATCTGAAACCCGGACCGGCAAACCCGAGGGCAGGGGTGGGAGCAGGGTGACGGATCTGACGTGAGGCGGCGTTCGGAGGTCGCCGCCGGACATCGCGCTGAGTAGGGTGTGAGGCCTGATGCCGGTGGCCAGCGGGGCGACGGCGGGAGCACCGAGAGGGAACCGTGCGCACCGTGTCGAGCCGGGCCGCGAGCCTGGTGCTGGTGGCCGTCCTCGCCGCGGCCGTGCTGATGGTCACACCGGCGACCGCGTCGGCCGGTCACGACGGGGCGATGACCCGGCCGTTCGCCCGCGAGGTGGTGCGGCCCGGCGACCGCGACCGCTCCACCTACGCCATCGAGCACGTGCGCGAGCTGCAGCTGCGGCTCAAGCGGGAGCAGGTGCTGCGGGGGCGGACGACCGGCCGCTACGGCCAGGGCACCCGGGCCGCCGTGACCCGGTTCCAGCGGCGTCACGGGCTGCGCGCGACCGGCGTCGCCAACGGTGCCACCTGGCGACGGTTGCTGCAGCGCAGCAACCACAACCTCCGCACGGCCCGTCGGCGCTGCGCCGGAGCCGGCTGGCACGCGTGCTACGACCGGCGCAACCACCAGCTCACGCTGTGGCGCGGCGGCCGGCTGTGGAACTCGTGGCTGGTGCGCGGTGGGTCGCGTCGGCACAAGACGCGCACCGGCGACTTCACCGTGTTCCGCCGCGACAAGGACCACGTGAGCAGCATCTTCGGCTCGCCGATGCCCTACAGCCAGTTCTTCTCCGGCGGCCAGGCGCTGCACGGGTCGCGCAACATGATGAACCCCTACCGGGGGCACAGCCACGGCTGCATCAACATGTACGTCGAGGACGCCCGGCAGCTGTGGGCGCTCACCCACGACCGTCGGCTGCGGGTGCATGTGTACGGCCGC
The DNA here is from genome assembly GCA_030862655.1 of Actinomycetota bacterium. The sequence goes on from JALZDI010000211.1 coordinate 3,792, forward strand.
TGGTCGTGACCGGGGTGGAGGGAACCACCATCGCCGGCGGACGAGGTCATCGGCGCCCGCGGGCGCCGACGAGGCTGCCGGGGCGCACGATCGAGTCGCCGAACCTGTGGACGGCCCGGTCGACCGCGCGCTCGGCCTCGGCCCAGCCGTGCTCGCGGGCGCCGAGGACCAGCTGCCGGGTCGCGGTGCGTGCGTCCTGCAGGCCCTCGACCCGCACCCCGACGAGCCGGATGCGGGCGCGCTCGAGCCGGAGCGCGGCGTAGAGCTCGCCGGCCACGGCGTAGATCTCGGTGGCCAGGTCGGTGGGGTCGGCCAGCGTGCGCGAGCGGGTGATCGTCACGAAGTCGGCGAACCTGACCTTGAGCGTGACCGTGCGGCCGGCCACCCCGGCGCGACGCATCCGGCCGGCGAGCCGAGACGACAGCCGCAACAGCTCACGCCGTACGACCGCCGGGTCGTCGGTGTCGCGGCCGAAGGTCTCGTCGGTGCCCATCGAGCGCTCCGGCTCGTCGTCGGAGCGCCGCGGGGTGATGGTGTGCTCGCCGCCGCCCCATGCCAGGGCGTGCAGGTGC
>JALZDI010000212.1 GCA_030862655.1 Actinomycetota bacterium
CGCCTCGTAGATCAGCCCGGAGTAGAAGTCGACGTTGGGGTAGAGCTTGCGCTTGACGAAGTACTCGTCCTCGAGCGCGATCTTCTCCAGCTCCAGCGCGATCTTCAGCAGCGGGTTGACTCCGGTGACGTCGAAGACGTCGTCGGCAGCCTTCTTGATGATGCGGGCCCGCGGGTCGTAGTTCTTGTAGACCCGGTGACCGAAGCCCATCAGGCGCTCCTTGCCGTTCTTCACGCCCTCGATGAACTCCGGCACCTTGTCGACCGAGCCGATGCGACGCAGCATCCGCAGCACGGCCTCGTTGGCGCCGCCGTGCAGCGGGCCGAACAGCGCGCCGATGCCGGCCGCGATCGCGGAGTACGGGTCGACCTGGCTCGAGCCGACCGACCGGACCGCGTTGGTCGAGCAGTTCTGCTCGTGGTCGGCGTGCAGGATGAACAGCACCTCGAGGGCGCGGATCAGCCGCTCGTCGGCCTGGAACTTGTGCTCGCTCATCTTGAACAGCATCGCGAGGAAGTTCGCGGCGTAGGAGAGGTCGTTGTCGGGGTAGACGTAGGGCTTGCCCTGCGCGTGCCGGAACGCCCACGCGCCCAGCGTCGGCATCTTCGCGATCATCCGCACGATCTGCAGGTGCCGCACCGAGCCGTCGGTCAGGTTGCGTGACTCGGGGTAGAACGTCGACAGCGCCGCGGTCGAGGCGAGCAGCATCCCCATCGGGTGCGCGTCGTAGCGGAACCCCTGCATGAACGTCTTGATGTTCTCGTGCACGAACGTGTGGTAGGTGATCTCGTGCACCCACGTCTCGTACTGGTCCTTGGACGGCAGCTCGCCGTGCACCAGCAGGTAGGCCACCTCGAGGTAGGTCGAGTGCTCGGCCAGCTGCTCGATCGGGTAGCCGCGGTACTCCAGGATGCCCTTCTCACCGTCGATGTAGGTGATCGAGCTGCGACAGGACGCGGTGTTCACGAACCCCGGGTCGTAGGTCGCGAGCCCCGGTTGGTCCTCGTTCACCCGGATCTGGCCCAGGTCGGCGGCGCGGATGGTGCCGTCGAGAATGGGTACGTCGTACTCCTGGCCGGTACGGTTGTCCCGGACCGTCAGGGACTGGTTGCCAGCCGCACCGGCGGCAGCCGTCTCTTGGGACACGTCGACTCTCCCTTGTTGGTCTCGACCTCCCGCCCAACTTATTCCCCCTGGCCAGGCCCTGACCAATCCGGGGCCCACCGCGGGGCCCGGCGCGGGCCCGCACCGGCCCTTCGGGGGGCCCGTGCCGGGGCCGGCACCCCGTTTTGACCGCCGGTACGGCCGCCGAGTATTCTGGATGGTCGCTGCGCCTCGGGGCCGTTCTCGAGGTGGTGAGCGATGCCCCGCCGAGGGAGCCCATCTTCTGGGCGCCCGCCCGGGGCCGGCACCCAGACCACACGAACCGAACGAAGGTCCACGACTGTGCGCACGTACAGCCCGAAGCCCGGAGACGTCCAGCGGCAGTGGCACGTGATCGACGCCGACGACGTCATCCTCGGCCGGCTCGCCGTCCAGGCTGCCACGCTGCTGCGCGGCAAGCACAAGCCGACGTACGCGCCGCACCTCGACACCGGCGACTTCGTCGTCATCGTCAACGCCGAGAAGGTCGCGCTGTCGGGCAACAAGCGTGAGGCCAAGCTGGCCTACCGCCACTCCGGCTACCCCGGCGGACTGTCCTCGGTGCGCTACGAGGACCTGCTGGAGAAGCACCCGCGCCGCGCGATCGAGAAGGCCGTGTGGGGGATGCTGCCCAAGAACAAGCTCGGCCGGCAGCTGCTGAGGAAGCTCAAGGTGTACGCCGGGCCGGAGCACCCGCACCAGGCGCAGCAGCCCAAGCCGTTCGAGATCACCCAGGTCTCCCAGACCGCGCAGTGATGCGCCGCACCGTCGAAGTGAGGAACACCCGTGGCTGAGCCCACCACCACCCAGGCCGAGGCGCCCGAGTCGACCTCGGTGGCCTACAGCTCCGAGACCACGCCGTCGGCCGAGAGCACCGCCCGCCCGGCGACGATCGCGCCGTCCGGGGCGACCGGCCGCCGCAAGCAGGCCATCGCCCGCGTGCGCCTGGTGCCCGGCAGCGGCCAGTGGAAGGTCAACGACCGCACCCTCGACGAGTACTTCCCCAACAAGCTGCACCAGCAGCTGGTCAACGAGCCGTTCGTGCTCACCGACTCCAACGGCGCCTACGACGTGATCGCGCGCATCTCCGGCGGCGGCCCCAGCGGCCAGGCCGGCGCGCTGCGCCTGGGCGTGTCCCGCGCGCTGAACGCGGTCGACGTCGAGGCCAACCGCCCGTCGCTGAAGAAGGCCGGCATGCTCAGCCGTGACGCGCGGGTCAAGGAGCGCAAGAAGGCCGGGCTGAAGAAGGCCCGCAAGGCTCCGCAGTACTCCAAGCGCTGATCCGCGGCCGGTCCTGTGAGCCGGATCTTCGGCACCGACGGCGTCCGCGGCGTCGCCAACGGCGATCTCACCGCCGAGCTGGCGCTCGACCTCGCGGTCGCGGGCGCGCACATCCTCGGTGACGCGGCGTCCGCCTCGGCGTCAGGCACCCGTCGGCCGGTCGCGGTCGTCGGCCGCGACCCCCGCGCGTCGGGGGAGTTTCTGGAGGCGGCCGTGGTGGCCGGCGTCGCCAGCGCCGGCGTCGACGTGCTGCGACTCGGCGTACTCCCCACGCCCGCGGTCGCGTTCCTGACCGGCGCGCTCGGCGCCGACTTCGGCGTGATGCTGTCGGCGAGCCACAACCCGATGCCCGACAACGGCATCAAGTTCTTCGCCCGCGGCGGGCACAAGCTCGAGGACGCGGTCGAGCACGCGATCGAGGGGCACATGGGGGCCGAGTGGCGGCGCCCGACCGGGCGCGGCGTCGGCCGGGTGCGCGACCTGCCCGAGGGGTCCGAGCGGTACGTCGAGCACCTGGTGTCGACGGTCTCCGCGCGTCTCGAGGGGCTGAAGGTCATCGTCGACGCGGCCAGCGGCGCGGCCTACGACGTGGCGCCCCGGGCGCTGCGCGCGCTCGGCGCCGACGTGGTCGCGATCCACTGCGACCCCGACGGCTACGACATCAACGACGGGTGCGGGTCGACGCACCTGGACTCGCTGCAGACCGCCGTACTTGCCCACGAGGCCGACGCCGGCGTGGCGCTGGACGGCGACGCCGACCGGTGCCTGGCGATCGATGCCGACGGGCAGGTGGTCGACGGCGACCAGATCCTGGCGGCGCTCGCGCTCGCGATGCGCGACGCCGGCCGGCTCAAGGACGGCACCGTGGTCGCGACGGTGATGAGCAACCTGGGCTTCCTGCAGGCGATGGGGCGCGAGCAGATCAGGGTCGAGCAGACCAAGGTCGGCGACCGCTACGTGCTGGAGCGGATGCGGGCCGGCGGGTTCTCGCTGGGTGGAGAGCAGTCCGGGCACCTGATCCTGGCCGAGCACGGCACCACCGGCGACGGCGTGCTGACCGCCGTACACCTGTTGGCGCGGATGGCCGAGACCGGCCGCTCGCTGGCGTCGCTGGCCGGGGTGATGACGCGGCTGCCGCAGGTGCTGGTCAACGTGCCGGGCGTGGACAAGAAGCGGGCGGACACCGACGCGACCGTCGCCGCGGCGGTGGCCGAGGCGACGGCGGAGCTCGGGTCGACCGGCCGGGTGCTGCTGCGCCCGTCCGGCACCGAGCCGCTGGTGCGGGTGATGGTCGAGGCCGAGTCGCCGGAGCAGGCCGAGCAGGTGGCCAAGCGGCTCGCCGACGTGGTCGCCGGCGCGCTCAAGCTCTAGCCCCTTCCTCGCACCACCTTCGCGTCGAGACTGCGCGAGTGCCCCACGTCCTTCGCGTCGAGACTGCGCGAGTGCCCCACCCCCTTCGCGTCGAGACTGCGCGAGTGCCCCCGGGTCGCGCCGACCCTTCGCGTCAGACGGCACGAGTGTCCCACGGTGACGAGCCTGTCGCCCCAGCCGACGAAGATGGCGTCCCACGCGCGCTGAGGAAGCATCTGCGTGCGCTGGCGTCGCGCAAACCCCTCGAGCGCATGGCCGCAAATTCGTCTCGACGTGACATCTCGCTCGGTCAGCGCAGAAGTGAGCGATGTGGTCGCGAGCACAGCCAGTGCACGACCAGTTCGTCATTCGTGGGCCAGAGATGGCCAGGGGACTGTCAGACGTCGGCTCCGGGCAGGCCGGGTGGCGCTCGCTTGCCGTCATGACACAAGAGCGCACGAATACCTGCGGTCTTGGGCGATCTCGAGGCGTGACGCCGCCGGGTCGTATGCGTGCGGCCGGTGGGGCAGTTGCGCGGTCTGGGTGCGAGGGGTGGGGCAGTTGCGCGGTCTGGGTACGAG
>JALZDI010000033.1 GCA_030862655.1 Actinomycetota bacterium
AGCGCCTGCACCAGCCAGACGGCCGTCGACGGGGTCAGCTCGCTCGGCTTCAGCACGAACGTGTTGCCGGCGGCCAGGGCGGGAGCGACCTTCCACGACGTCTGCAGCAGGGGGAAGTTCCACGGTGTGATCAGCGAGCAGACGCCGACCGGCTCACGCACCACCCGGCTGGACACGTCGGGCATCCCGGTGTCGACGACCCTTCCGGCGTCGGCGTTCGCCAGCCCGGCGTAGTGCCGGAAGACCGCGACCACGTCGTCGACGTCGATCTCGGACTCGACCTTGCGCTTGCCGGTGTCCAGCGACTCCAGGCGTGCCACCTCGGACTTGTCCCGCTCGAGCTGGTCGGCGACCCGGTGCAGCAGCGCGCCGCGCTCGGCGGCCGGTGTGGCCGGCCAGCCGCCGTCGTCGAAGGCCCGGCGGGCCGCGGCCACCGCCGCGCGCACGTCGTCGGGCCCGGCCTCCGAGACGGTGGCCACGAGCTTGCCGTCCGCCGGACAGCGGATCTCCCGGGTCCGGCCGTCGGTCGCATCGCACCAGGTGCCGTCGATGTACAGCTCGGCCATCGGCGTCCCTTCACTCGGAAGGATGCACATTATCGTCGCCGGAGCGGGTCACGGCGAGTCTGTCGACCCGGCCCCGGCTCCCCGCCGCGCCAGCCAGGTCAGCGCGGCGACGTAGCCCTGCACCCCCAGCCCGGCCACGACGCCGGTCGCGACCCCGGAGACGTAGGAGTGCCGGCGGAACTCCTCACGGGCGTGGACGTTGCTGATGTGCACCTCGACCAGCGGTGCGGTGAGCGCGGCGCACGCGTCACGCAGCGCGACCGAGGTGTGCGTCCAGCCGGCCGGGTTGAGCAGCACGGGCGCGCCGGCGTCGGCCGCGTCGTGCAGCCAGCCCAGCATCTCGCCCTCGTCGTTGGTCTGGCGGACGTCGACCTCCAGCCCCAGGTCCTTGCCGGTGCGGACGCACAGGTCGGCGAGCTCGGCGTAGGTGGTGGAGCCGTAGACCTCCGGCTCGCGGGTGCCGAGCCGGTTCAGGTTGGGGCCGTTGAGGACGAGGACCTGCACGCAGCGGAGCCTACAAGCCCCCCGGCGGCTGCGAAGTAGGTCACACGGGGATGCACCCGGGGTTACGCACTAGTAGATTCCGAGCCGGACAGCGCCGTCCGCTCGACCCGCCCCTGCGTAGACGCGTGCGCTCAGCCCGGCACGGGCCCGGCGTACCTGGAGGACCACGTGAAGCAGATTCTCGACGCCATCCTCGCCGACGACACGACCGCCGACGACTTCGCGAACATGCCTGTGCCGGAGACCTACCGCGGGGTGACGGTGCGCAAGGACGAGGCGTCGATGTTCGAGGGGCTGGAGTCGCGGGACAAGGACCCGCGCAAGAGCCTGCACGTCGACGAGGTGGACGTCCCCGAGCTGGGCCCGGGCGAGGCGCTGGTGGCGGTGATGGCCAGCGCCATCAACTACAACACGGTCTGGACCAGCATCTTCGAGCCGCTGCCGACGTTCGGGTTCCTCGAGCGCTACGGCCGGATGTCGCCGCTGTCGGCCCGGCACGACCTGCCCTACCACGTGGTCGGCTCCGACCTCGCCGGCGTCGTGCTCCGCACCGGCCCGGGAATCCACACCTGGAAGCCCGGCGACGAGGTCGTGGCGCACTGCCTGTCGGTGGAGCTGGAGAGCCCCGACGGGCACAACGACACGATGCTCGACCCCGAGCAGCGGATCTGGGGCTTCGAGACCAACTTCGGCGGCCTGGCCGAGCTCGCGCTGGTCAAGGCGAACCAGCTGATGCCCAAGCCGGGCCACCTCACCTGGGAGGAGGCGGCCAGCCCCGGGCTGGTCAACTCCACGGCGTACCGGCAGCTGGTGTCGGGCAACGGCGCGAACATGAAGCAGGGCGACACCGTGCTGATCTGGGGGGCCTCCGGCGGGCTCGGCTCCTACGCGACCCAGATGGCGCTCAACGGCGGCGCCACGCCGGTGTGCGTGGTCAGCTCGGAGGACAAGGCCGAGCTGTGCCGCCGGATGGGCGCCGAGCTCGTCATCGACCGGCGCGCCGAGGACTACCGGTTCTGGAAGGACGAGCGCACCCAGGACCCCCGGGAGTGGAAGCGCTTCGGCAAGCAGATCCGCGAGCTCACCGGCGGGGACGACCCCGACATCGTCTTCGAGCACCCCGGCCGGGAGACGTTCGGCGCCAGCACCTACGTCGCCCGCAAGGGCGGCACGATCGTCAGCTGCGCCGCCACCAGCGGCTACATGCTCGAGTACGACCACCGCTACGTGTGGATGAACCTCAAGCGGATCATCGGCTCGCACTTCGCCAACTACCGCGAGGCCTGGGAGGCCAACCGGCTGATCGACAAGGGGCTGGTCCACCCCACGCTGTCCAAGACCTACCCGCTGGAGCAGACCGGCCAGGCGGCCTACGAGGTGCACTGCAACCGGCACCAGGGCAAGGTCGGTGTGCTCTGCCTGGCCCCCGAGGAGGGCCTCGGCGTCCGCGACACGACCAAGCGCGACACCCATCTCGATGCCATCAACCGTTTCCGGGGGGCGTAGGCTGGCCCCCGGCTACCCGGGCTCGAGCAACGAGGTGAAGCGCGCAACATGAGTGACCACCGTGGACTGTCCATCTTCGACGAGACCGACACCAACGACACCGACTCCGCCTACTTCCCGGTAACCCGGCGCGGCGGCTACGACAAGTCGGCGGTGGACCGGTTCGTCTCGGCCAACGAACAGGGCCGCCAGGAGGCCGCCTCCGCTCTGCGGACCGAGCGACAGCGGGTGGCCGAGCTCGAGTCCGAGGTCGCGAACCTGCGCGACCAGCTGTCGGAGTCGGCCGAGCCCACCTACTCCGGCCTGGGCGGGCGCGCCTCGCAGCTGCTCGCGCTGGCCGAGGAGCAGGCGGCCGAGGTCACCGAGAACGCCCAGGCCGAGGCCCGGCAGCTGCGCCAGCAGGCCGAGCACGACGCGGCCGCGCTGCGCGCCGACGCCGCCAAGGAGGCCGACGACATCCGCGCGGTGCAGCTGCAGGAGATCGAGGAGATCCGGGCCCGGGCGACCAGCGACGCCGACGCGGCCCGCAGCAGCGCCCAGGCCGAGGCCGCCGACCTCCTCGCCTCCGCCAAGCGTGAGAGCGAGCAGATGCGCCTCGCGGCCCAGCAGGAGGCCAACGGACTGCGCACCACGGCCCGCCGCGAGGCCGAGCAGGCCAGGGCGGCGGCCGACCGCGAGGTCCAGGAGGCGCGTCGCACGCTGGCGGTGGAGAAGGAGCGGCTGACAAAGGAGGCCGCCGAGCGGCACACGCTGGCCATCGAGGAGACCGAGCGCCTGCTGCGCGAGGCCGAGGAGCGCGCGGCCGCCGCCGAGGAGCGGGTGAGCCAGGCCGCCGCACAGGCGGCCCGGCAGCGTGAGGAGGCCGAGGCGGAGGCCGAGCGCACCGTGACCCGGGCCCGCCGCGAGGCCGAGCAGATCGTGACCGCGGCGCGCCGGCAGGCCGAGCAGATCACCGCGCACGGCCAGGCCGACGCCGAGCGGTCGGTCGAGTCGACCCGCCAGCAGCTCGAGGCGCTGCAGCGCCGGCGCGACGGCATCGTCTCCCAGCTGGCCGCCCTGCGCGACGTGGTGGCCGGGTTCGCCGGCTACGACGACAGCACGGACAGGTCCGGCGAGGCCACCCAGCCGGTGCAGCCCTCCCAGCAGCCGCGGCGGGGCTCGCAGCAGCCGCAGCGGGACTCGCAGCAGCCGCAGCGGGGCTCGCAGCAGGCGGGCCAGACCAGCCAGGACGACGACACCCAGGTGATGGGCGCGGTGTCGCAGCGCGACACCCGTCGCTGACGCCGCCGGCGGCTGCGGAGCACTAGGGTCGGGGCGTGACCGAGCAGGAGGCGCCCGAACCGGCCCAGCCGCGCGCGGTGGCCGACGAACCGGCGGCGGCCCCGCCGCCCGAACCGGCTCCCCCGCCGCGGCCCCATCGGCCGCTGACCGCACACTCCCCGTTCACCGTCGGCTTCCTCGGGGCGCTCGGTGTGCTGGTCGCGCTCGCGCTGCAGGAGCTGCTGGCCGCCGCCTCGTCGGTGATCCTGCTCGTCGCGGTCGCGATGTTCCTGGCCGTGGGCCTCAACCCCGTCGTGGAGTGGCTGATGCGCCGCGGCACCCGGCGCGGGATCGCGGTGACCGTGGTGTTCGCCGCGGTGCTGGCCTCGATCGGCCTGTTCGTCGTCGCGATCGTGCCGGTGATCTCCGACCAGGTGCAGGCGATCGTCACCGCGACCCCGCAGCTGATCGAGGACCTCAAGAGCAACTCGCTGGTCAACAGCCTCAACCAGCGGTTCGACCTGCTGGACCGGATCAGCGCGCAGGTGCAGAGCGGCGCGGCGGCCGGTCAGCTGGCCGGCGGCGTGCTCGATGTCGGTCTCGCCGTGCTCGGGGCGTTGGCTAACACGGTGATCGTGGTCATCCTGACCCTGTACTTCATCGCGTCCCTGCCCAAGATCAAGACCGTGGCCTACCGGCTGGTGCCGGCGTCGCGGCGCGAGCGGGTCGCGTCCCTGGGCGACGAGGTGCTCCGCAGCGTCGGCGGCTACGTCGGGGGGGCCTTCGTGATCGCCTTCACCGCCGGCGTCACCTCGCTGGTCTTCCTGCTCATCGTCGGGCTCAGCCAGTACGCCGTGGCGCTGGCGTTCGTGGTCATGCTGCTGGACTTCGTGCCGCTGATCGGTGCCACCATCGCCGCGGTGCTGGTCTCGGCGATCGGGTTCGCCGAGGACCCGACGATCGGCATCGCCTGCGTGATCTTCTACGTGGTCTACCAGCAGGTCGAGAACTACGTGCTGTACCCGCGGGTGATGGCCAACTCCGTCGACGTCCCCGGCGCGGTGACCGTGGTCGCCGTACTCGCCGGCGGCACGCTGCTCGGCGTGATCGGCGCGCTGCTGGCGATCCCCACCGCCGCTGCGCTGCTGCTGGTCATGCGCGAGGTGCTGATCCGCCGCCAGGACGCGCACTGACCGCGAGCGTGGTCAGCCCAGCCCCCGCACGAAGTCCTCGACGACGCGGTTGAACTCGTCGGGGGCCTCGGCCGCGGTCAGATGCCCCGCGGCCTCGAGTACGGCGAGCCGCGCGCCGGGGATGGCCTCGGCCATCGCCTCGGCGTCGCTCGGGGGCGACAGGCGGTCCTGGCTGCCCACGACCACCAGCGCCGGCACCCGCACGGTCCGCAGCGTCTCGAAGGAGTCCGGGCGGCCGGCCATCGCCCGCAGCGCCCAGGCCGCGCCACGCGGGCTGGTGCGCTCGACGACCTCGCGCAGCCAGGCGAGCGTCTCGGGACGCTCCTGCAGCGTGGTCTCGCCCAGCAGCGTCGGCAGCAGGTCGTCGGCCAGTGCGTCCGGTCGGGCCCGCTCGTCGAGCCCGTCGAGCGCCGCGGCGGTGCGCCGCCGGTTCTCCGCCGCCGCCGCCGGGTCGGGGGCTGCCTTGGTGTCGGCGAGGACCAGCGCCCCGACGGCCTCCGGCCGCTGCCGCAGGACCTCCATCGCGACGTAGCCGCCCATCGACAGCCCGCCCAGGACCACCCGCTCGAGTCCCAGCCGGTCCAGCAGTGCGAGCACGCCGTGCGCCATCACCGCCAGGTCCGGCGGCTCTGCGGAGACCGGAGTCTCGCCGAACCCGGGCAGGTCCGGGGTGACCAGCCGCGTCCCGGTGGTGAGCCCGGCCACCTGGAACCGCCACATCGCCTTGGAGAGCGGGAACCCGTGCAGCAGCACCAGGGGCGTGCCGTCGCCCCGCTCCACGTAGGCGAGGTGGCTCATCGCTGCTCCGGCCCGGACACGGGCACGTCGGCGAAGGCGGCCACCGTGCGGTCGGCGTAGGCCGAGGAGTCGGCGGTCTCCATCGGCCCGTCCCACTCGGTCGGCAGCGGCGAGCGCGACGGCGTGACCCTGGACACCACCAGGTCGAGCACGGTCTCGGCGTCGCCGACCCACAGGTGCTTGGCGCCGTCGACGCCGACCACCTCGGCCTGCGGGACCCGGCCGAACCGCTCGCGGGCCTCCGGCGGCTGCAGGTAGTCATCGTGCTCGGGCACCAGTGCCACCAGCGGCTTGCCGGACTCGGCCCACAGGTCGAGGTGCTCGTCGGTGGCGAAGCGCAACGGCGGCGAGAGGAGCACAGCACCGGTGACCGCGGGGTCGCAGCCGTACATCAGGGCCAGGTCGGTGCCGAAGGACCAGCCGAGCAGCCAGACCCCGGGCAGGTCGGCGAACTCGGCGTACTCGATGGCGGCGGCCACGTCGTAGCGTTCCCCCTGCGCGTTGTCGAACGCGCCCTCGCTGCGGCCCTGCACGCTCTCGGTGCCCCGGGTGTTGAACCGCAGCACCGCGACGTCGGCCAGCGCGGGCAGCCGGTAGGAGGCCTTGCGGATGACGTGGCTGTCCATCATCCCGCCGTGGGTGGGCAGCGGGTGCAGGCACACCAGCGTGGCCGCCGGCTCACGGTCCTCGGGTACGGCGAGCTCGCCGACCAGCCGCAGGCCGTCCGCGGTCTGCAGGGTGACCGCCTCGCGGTGGGCGGGGAGCACGGAGCTGGCGCGGATCGCGGGCATCGTCTGGCAGCGTACCCAGGCGCCCGTCTCAGCGGCGGGAGTAGTCGCGGAAGCCGCGGCCGGTCTTGCGGCCGAGGTAGCCCGCGGTCACCAGGTGCTCCAGCAGCGGGGCCGGGGAGAACCCGGGCTCGCGGAACTCCAGGAACAGCTCGCGCTCGATCGCCAGCGACACGTCGTTGCCGACGACGTCGAGCAGCTCGAACGGGCCCATCGGCAGCGCGCAGCCCTTCTTCATCGCGGTGTCGATGTCGTCGGCCTTGGCGTAGTGCGCCTCGAGCATCTTGACCGCGTCGTTGAGGTAGGGGAACAGCAGCGCGTTGACGATGAAGCCGGCCCGGTCCGAGCACGACACCGGGACCTTGCCGATCTGCGAGCACAGCGCGCGCACGGTCTCGGCCACGTCGTCGGCGGTGGAGACCGTGCTGACCACCTCGACCAGCTTCATCGCCGGGGCGGGGTTGAAGAAATGCATGCCGACCACGTCGCGCGGGCGGTTGGTGACCGCGGCGCACTCGATCACCGGCAGCGAGGAGGTGGTGGTGGCCAGGATCGCGCCCGGCTTGCAGATCTCGTCGAGGTTCTCGAACAGCGCCCGCTTGACCGACAGGTCCTCCGCGATCGCCTCGACGACCAGCCCCGCCTGGGCAAGGTCGTCCAGCGACGTGGAGCCGGTCAGCCGGGCGAGGGCTGCGTCGCGGCCGGCCTCGTCGAGCTTGCCCCGCTGCACGGCCTTCTCCAGCGAGCGGGTGACGGTCTCGCGGACCTTGTCGACCTTCGCCTGGCTGCGTCCGACGTACACCACGTCGACCCCGGCCTGGGCGAAGACCTGGGCGATGCCGGTCGCCATCGTGCCGGTGCCGACCACGCCGACGGTCTGCACGTCGCGGCGAAGCCGGGCGGCCGCGTCGGCGGCGGGGGTGAGCGCGTCGGCGACGACCTTCGGGGAGTCGGCCTCCTCGTAGGTGTAGAAGCCGCGGCCGCTCTTGCGGCCGAGCAGACCCGCGGTGACCATCTGCTTGAGCACCGGCGTCGGGGCGTGCAGCCGGTCGCGGCCCTGCCGGTACATCGTGTCGAGGATCTCGTAGGCGGTGTCCAGCCCGATGAGATCGAGCAGCGCGAGCGGGCCCATCGGGTAGCCGGCACCGAACCGCATGGCGGCGTCGATGTCCTCGCGGGTCGCGTAGCTGCCCTCGTACATCGCGGCCGCGTGGTTGAGGTAGCCGAACAGCAGCGAGTTGGCGATGAAGCCCGCCTTGTCGCCGCAGGTCACCGGGTCCTTGCCGAGCCTGCGCGCGAGCGCCAGCACGTCGTCGACGACCTCGTCCTCGGTGACCACCGTGCGCACGACCTCGACGAACTGCATCACCGGTGCGGGGTTGAAGAAGTGCATGCCGACCACGCGGCTGGGGTGCTGGGTGGCCGAGGCGATCTCGGTGACCGACAGCGAGGAGGTGTTGGTGGCCAGCACGGCGTCGGCCCCGACGATGCCGTCGAGCGCCTGGAAGACCTCGCGCTTGACGTCGAGGTGCTCCACGACGGCCTCCACGACCAGGTCGCAGTCCTTGACGTCGGCCAGCGCGGTGGTGAAGCGGATGCGGTCCAGCAGCGCCTGCTGCTCGTCCTCGCCGATCTTGCCGCGCTTGACGGCGCGGTCGGTCGAGTGCTGCAGGTGCTGGCGGCCGCGGTCCAGAGCGTGGTCGTTCTTCTCCACGCCGACGACCGAGATCCCGTTGCGCGCAACGACCTCTGCGATGCCGGCACCCATCGTGCCCAGTCCGACGACGCCGACGGTGGTGAACTCTCGGCCCATGTGCTGCGTGGCTCCTCACTGGTCACCCGCGACGAGGCGGGCGTGGCGGAAACGTTGGCTGGGCGCAGTGTGGCACGACTGCCGACGACGGCGCCGTGAGCCTACTCACGGCACACGGTAGCCTCCGTCCGTGCGTCTCGTGATCGCCCGCTGCCAGGTGGACTACGCCGGGCGGCTCACCGCCCACCTGCCGATGGCCAACCGGCTGATCCTGGTCAAGGCCGACGGCTCGGTGTCGGTCCACGCCGACGACCGGGCCTACAAGCCGCTGAACTGGATGTCGCCGCCGTGCACGCTGCGTGAGGAGGTGGACGATTCCGGCGCCCAGGAGTGGACCGTCACCGGGCGCGACGGCGACACGCTGCGGATCCTGCTCGAGGAGGTCGTGCACGACTCCTCCCACGAGCTGGGCGTCGACCCCGGCCTGGTCAAGGACGGCGTGGAGCGGCACCTGCAGGAGCTCCTGGCCGAGCACCCGGTGGCGCTGGGCGACGGGCTGTCGCTGGTACGCCGGGAGTACCCCACCGCGATCGGCCCCGTGGACCTGCTCTGCCGCGACGACGAGGGCGCGTCGGTGGCCGTCGAGGTCAAGCGTCGCGGCGAGATCGACGGGGTGGAGCAGCTCACCCGCTACCTCGATCTGCTCAACCGCGACCCGCTGCTGGCACCGGTGCGGGGCATCTTCGCCGCGCAGGAGATCAGGCCGCAGGCGCGGGTGCTGGCCGGCGACCGCGGCATCGGCTGCGTGGTGGTCGACTACGACGCGCTGCGCGGCATCGACGACCCCACCAGCCGGCTGTTCTGAGCCGCGCGCCGTGGGGCGTCAGAAGTACCATCCGGACGGCAGCCACGGCCCCGGCGGGTGGGCGCGCCCGGACATGAACAGCGGTCCGGCGCCGAACACCTTCATCCGGGCGGCCAGCGTCACCCGCACCGCCCAGTCCTGGGCCGCGGTCATGCACCAGACCTGCGCCTTGTCGTCGGTCTCGGCCAGGAACCGCCACATCAGCTGGGCGGCGGTCTGCTCGTCGCTGGCCCCGAGCAGGCTCAGCCGGTTGTTGCGGTGCACGGCGTACCCCCGGCCCCGGCCGCTGTCGATGACCTCGATCCGCGAGCCGTGCTTGAGCAGGTAGGCGACGTCGTCGGCGCGTGAGCCGCGCAGCCGCGCGTCGACGTCGGCCACCAGCTCGACGTCCCCCACGTCGCCCGTGCGGCCGGGCAGGCGGGCCGGGATGGTCGTGCGGTCGACCTTGCCGGAGGCCTCGACGGCGGGGTGGATGGCCAGGCCGGCGCCGGAGTAGCGCCGGAGGGCGCGCGGGTCCGGCGAGGTCATGATCATCCGCACCTCGGCGCCCTCGGCGTAGCCCAGCGCGGCGTCGAGCAGCCGGCGGCCGACGCCCTGGCTCTGGTTGCGGGGGTGCACGAACAGCATCGACAGCCCCCAGAACGGGCCGCGGCGGATCGCCTCGGCCATGCCGACGACGGCGTCGCCCTCGGCGGCCACCCACGCGCCCGCGGGGTCGACGTCCACGAAGCGCTGCATGCCGGTGCGGAAGTGCGCGTCCTGCTCGTCGGTGCGCTGCTCGGGTGTGCGGCCGGCCGCACGCTCGGCCTCGGCGTCGGCCTCGTGGACGACGGCGACCACGCCGTCGATGTCGTCGGCGGTCATCGGCCGCACCTCGATCGTCGTCACCCGGCGATCCTAGGTGCGCGAGGGCGTCCGTTTCATCCGCTTTACCGGGACCGGCGCACTGCTCGCGGCGGGCGGACCGGCATCCTGGGTGCATGCGCGAGCAGACCGGGAGCGTGCGCGCGACGCTGTCCGTCGGTGTGG
>JALZDI010000213.1 GCA_030862655.1 Actinomycetota bacterium
TACCACCTGTCGGTGCCGGTGCGGACGTCGTGGCGCTACGACGTGCCGGGCGCCAGCCTGGCGCTGGCGATGTGGATCCTCGGCAGCTACCTGCTGCGGTGGACGCTGGAGCACGTGGTTGGGGGTACGTCGATCTACGGCCCGCTGGCGGCGCCGATCGCCGTACTGCTGTGGCTGTATCTCACCTCGCTGGCGGTGCTCATCGGGGCCGCGCTCAACGCCGCGTTCGACCGGGTGTGGCCGGAGTCGGAGACCGCCCGCGCGCGGCTGGAGCTGGTCCGGCGGCTGCGCCGCGCCGCCAAGCTGGACCGGCTGCGGGGGGTGGCCGACAGCGGCGAGATGGAGCGGCTCGAGGAGTACGTGGGGACCGAGCCCGAGGACAAGGCCGCCGAGCGCCACCCACCCCGATAATCAGGTGCGCCGAGGCAACGCCGGCCGTAACGTCACGGGTTGACATGGACAACTCTTCTGTACTGCGCGCGATCGGCTGGGACTCCGGCTGGGCTGCCGCGTTCCAGTCCGTCGCCGGGCAGCTGTTCGGCGACGTGCGCGCGGGCCGGGTCTCCCGGTCTGACCGTGGGCTGTGCACGGTGCTGACCGCGGACGGTCCGATGCGCGCCACGGTCGGCGGTGCGGTGCTGGACCGGATGGCGGAGGACGCGCGCCTCCGTCCGTGCACCGGGGACTGGTGCGCGGTGCGGGTCTGGCCCGACGGCCCGGTGACCGTCGAGGCGGTGCTGCCGCGGCGCACCGGAGTGCAGCGGGCCGACGTCGGCGGCACGTCGAGGGGACAGGTGCTCGCAGCGAACCTCGACGTGGTCGCCGTGGTGGCCGGCCTGGTGCCCGAGCCGGTGATCGGCAAGCTGGAGCGGATGGTGGCCCTCGCCTGGGCCAGCGGCGCCGACCCGATCGTCGTTCTGACGAAATCTGATCTTGTCGGCGACGGGGCGCAGGTCGCGGCCGACGTTGCGGACGCCGCCCTCGGCGTGCGGGCCCTGGTGTGCAGCGTGGTGACGGGGGAGGGGCTCGCGGAGCTTCGGACTCTGGTCGAGGGCGAGCGCACGGTCGGGCTGCTGGGCTCGAGCGGTGCCGGCAAGTCGTCGCTGGTCAACGCCCTCGCCGGGGCTCACGTGCTCGCGACCCGTGAGATCCGCCAAGACGGACGAGGCCGGCACACGTCCGTGCGACGCGAGCTCGTCGTGCTGCCGGGCGGCGGCGCGGTGGTCGACACGCCGGGCCTGCGCGGCGTCGGCCTGGTCGACGCCGACCCCGGGCTGGCCGCGACCTTCGCCGACGTGGAGGAGCTGGTCGCAGACTGCCGGTTCAACGACTGCGCGCATGCCAGCGAGCCGGGGTGCGCCGTGCTCGAGGCGGTCGAGGCCGGACGGCTGCCGGTGCGCCGCCTGGAGAGCTGGCGCAGGTTGCAGCGGGAGATGGAGTGGACGCGGGCGCGCACCGACGTCCGGCTGCGGGCCGAGCGCGCCAAGGCGTGGAAGCAGCGCGCGAAGGCGCACCGCCGCCACCGCGGAGGTGCCTAGCGGCTGCATCTGTTTGTGTTTGTTTCAAGTTTGTTTTGCTTTGGATACCTTGACATCAGTGGGAAACCTCTCTGTAATGGTGCGCTAAGCCACACAGACAGAGGGGTGCGCCGCGATGTACGCCGAGGAGCGACAGGCCGCGATCGTCGCCCGGGCCCGGTCCGAGGGCCGGGTCGACGTCGCCGCCCTCGCGTCTGCCCTGGAGGTCACGCCCGAGACCATCCGCCGCGACCTCACCGTGCTCGAGCGCGCCGGGGTGCTGCGGCGCGTGCACGGTGGGGCGATCCCGGTCGAGCGGCTCGGGTTCGAGCCGGCGGTCGGCACCCGTGAGAACGTCGCGACCGCGGAGAAGGTGGCGATCGCCAAGGCCGCTCTGAACGAGCTGCCGATGGAGGGGGCTGTCGCGCTCGACGCGGGCACCAGCACGCTGCGGCTTGCCGAGCTCATCCCCGACGACCGTGAGCTCACCGTGGTCACCAACGGGTTGCCGCACGCGATGCTGCTCGCCGGACGCGCCAACCTCACCGTGCACCTGGTCGGCGGCCGTGTCCGGGCGCGCACGCTCGCCACCGTCGACGAGGCGACGGTCGCCTTCCTGCGCGACCTGTTCGTCGACGTCGCCTTCATCGGCACCAACGGCGTGTCGGTGGAGCGCGGGCTGACCACGCCGGACCGGGCCGAGGCCAGCACCAAGCGCGCGCTCATAGGCGCCGCGCGCCGTTCGGTGGTTCTCGCCGACCACACCAAAGTCGGCGTCGACCACTTCGCCGCGTTCGCGGAGCTGGCCGACGTCGACGTCGTCATCTCCGACGCGGGTATCGACCCGACCCTCGCCGCCGACATCGAGGCGGCCGGCCCGCGGGTGGTGCGCGCATGATCGTGACGGTCACCCTCAACCCCAGCCTCGACCGCACGCTGCAGGTCCGGCGGCTGCGGCGCGGCGAGGTGCACCGGGCCGGGCTGTCGGTGACCGACCCCGGGGGCAAGGGCGTCAACGTCGCGCGCTGCCTGAGTGCGCACGGCGACGAGGTCGTGGCCGTGGTTCCGGTCGGCGGCGCCACCGGGGCCGCCGTCGCCTCCCTGCTCGACGAGGCCCACGTCGCGCACGACCTGGTCGCGCAGGACGGTCGCACCCGCGCCAACGTGTCCGTCGTCGAGCCGGACGGCACGACCACCAAGATCAACGAGCCGGGCACTCCGCTGCGGGCCGCCGAGCTCGAGGCTGTCGTCGGGGCCGCCTCCCGACGTGTGGGGCCCGGCGACTGGGTGGTGACCGCAGGGTCGCTGCCCCCCGGCCAGGACCCACACAGTTACGCCGAGATCGGCCGCGCCGCGCGCGCCTGCGGGGCGCGTTGGGCGGTGGACACCTCCGGAGACGCGCTGCCGTCGTCGCTGGCGGCGTCTCCCGACCTGGTCAAGCCCAACCGTCGGGAGCTCGAGGAGGTCGTGGGCGGCCGGCTCGACACGGTGGGGGCGGTCGTCGACGCCGGCCGTGCTCTCCTGGACCGCGGCGTCGGCACCGTGCTGTGCAGCCTGGGCCGCGACGGCGCGGTCCTGGTGCGGCCTGAGGCCGCCCTGCACGCCGCGGCGCCCGAGGTCCGGGTGCGCAACACCGTGGGCGCCGGGGACTCCCTTCTCGCGGGATACCTGCACGGGTGGCAGGCCGGCGCCGACGCCGGGCAGGCGCTGCGGACAGGCGTCGCCTGGGCCGCCGCCGCCGTCGCCACCCCGGGCACCGGGATCCCCGCACCGGAGCTCATCCAGCTCGACCGGGTGCGGGTCAGCACCGCAGCCGACTACGCAACCGCACTGTTGGAGGACGCCTCATGAGCACCGATCCCACGGTCACCGCGGCCGAGGAAGGCCTGATCGGCCCCGCGCTGGTCGACCTGGATCTCGACGCCGCCGCCGGCGACAAGGATGCCGCCATCCGGCGGCTCGTCGAGCTCGCCCACGCCGCCGGTCGGGTGGGCGACGTGGAGCAGCTGCTCGCCGACGTCGGGGCCCGGGAGACCCAGATGCCCACCGGGCTGGAGGGCGGCATCGGCATCCCGCACGCGCGGTCCGCCGGCGTACGCATACCCACGCTGGTCTTCGGCCGCTCCGCGGCTGGTATCGACTTCGGCGCAGCGGACGGGCCCGCCCGGCTCGTCTTCCTCATCGCCGCACCCGACGGCGGGGGCGACCAGCACATGGCCGTGCTGGCCGCGCTTGCCCGACGCCTCGTGCACCAGTCCTTCCGCGAGGCTCTGCTCGCCGCCGGCGACCCGAAGGACGTCGTCGATCTCGTTCGCAAAGAGGTAGAGAACCGATGAGACTCGTAGCAGTGACCTCGTGCCCGACGGGGATCGCCCACACGTTCATGGCCGCCGAGGCCCTCGAGAACGCCGCCCGTGAGGCAGGCCACGACATCGCGGTCGAGACCCAGGGCGCCGGCGGTGTGGAGCATCTGGACCCCGAGGTCATCGCCGCCGCCGATGCGGTCATCTTCGCCGCCGACGTCGAGGTCCGCGAACGCGGACGGTTCGCCGGCAAGCCCGCGGTCACCGCCGGCGTCAAGCAGGCCATCAACGACGCGGCGGCGCTGGTGCAGCAGGCCGAGGAGACGGCCCGCTCCGGCTCCGGCGCCGGCGCGGCGGCTCAGGGCACCGCACCGGCGGCCACGGACGGTGGCTCCGCCCTGGCGACCAAGGTCGAGCAGGACGCCTCGGTCGGCACCCGCGTACGCCAGTGGCTGATGACCGGGGTCAGCTACATGATCCCGTTCGTGGCCGCGGGCGGCATCCTGATCGCGCTCGGCTTCATGGTC
>JALZDI010000214.1 GCA_030862655.1 Actinomycetota bacterium
CGAGCGTGGCGGCCGCCTCCGTGGCCGTCGTCGTGGTCGCCGGCGGGGCGCTGGCCACCACCGCATCGCTGCGCACCTCGGGTCCGCCGCAGCCGGCAACCCAGGCCCCGACCGTCGTACCCGAGCCGGAGCGGCCGCCGCTGCGCGAGGCGCTGCTGACCGCCGACCAGACGCGCTACTTCGAGACCGGGGACTTCGAGGTCACCGACACCGTCCGGGGCGAGGGCGACGCTCCGGTCTCGGCCTGCCAGCGGGACAGGCTGGGGGCCCAGGGGCTGGGTGCACTGGAGGTCTGGCGGCGCGACTTCGCCTTCAAGGACGGCGGCGACCTGCGGATGCGCACGGCCGTGCTGCAGCTGGAGGACGCCGCGAGCGCGCAGCAGGCCTACGCCACCCTGCGGTCCTGGGTCGAGGGCTGCGAGCCCACCCTGCTGGAACAGCGCGGCTTCGAGCGCGCGGACGTCCGGGGTGACTGGTATGCCACCGGGCCGGGTCAACAGGAGTTCACCGTGTTCACCTACGGGCCGGTGCCCGGTGACGAGTTCGAGGAGCTGGCGTTCTTCGACGGCACGGGGATCGCCGTGGCCGGCACACGGGTGATGCTGGTGAGCATGCGCGTGCCCGGGCAGGACTGGAACTGGGCGTACGACGAGCGCACCGCCCGGCAGACAGGGCTGGGCCTGCACCCGATGTTCGTGACCATGAAGGCGGCGCACGCCAACCTGCGGCGGTGACGCTCGCGCGGGCCGTCGGGCCGCCCGTCTAGGCTTGACCGCGAGATGAGCGTGCCATTCCCGATCCCGCAGGCCCCCGTCGAGAGCGACCCCGACCCGCGCCCCGAGCCCGCGGCGGACACCCACGAGGAGGCGGCACCCGAGGCGCCCGAACGGCCCCGCCGGCGGCGCGTGGATCCCGACACGCTGCTGGCCGACCTCAACCCGGCCCAGCGCGCCGCCGTCGTGCACGAGGGCACCCCGCTGCTGGTGGTGGCCGGCGCCGGCTCGGGCAAGACCCGGGTGCTGACCCGCCGGATCGCCTGGCTGCTGTCGCAGCGGGGCGCGCACCCGGGCACGATCCTGGCGATCACGTTCACCAACAAGGCCGCGGCCGAGATGCGCGAGCGGGTCGCCGCGCTGACCACCCCGCGCACGGCCGCGGCGATGTGGGTGTCGACGTTCCACTCCGCCTGTGTGCGGATCCTGCGCCGCGAGGTCGACAGGTTCGGCTACAAGTCGTCGTTCTCCATCTACGACGACGCCGACCAGCGCCGGCTGATGGCCATGGTGTGCCGCGACCTCGAGCTCGACCCCAAGCGCTACACGCCCCGGTCGGTGCTCAACTGGATCTCCCACTGCAAGAACGAGCTGCGCGACCACGACGACGCGGCCAAGCACGCGCAGAACCACCTCGAGGAGGTCTACGCGCAGGCCTACGGCGCCTACCAGGCCCGGCTGCGCGAGGCGAACGCGCTCGACTTCGACGACCTGATCATGCTCACCGTGCACCTGCTCCAGGCCTTCCCGGAGGTGCGCGAGAGCTACCGCCGCCGCTTCCGGCACGTGCTCGTCGACGAGTACCAGGACACCAACCACGCGCAGTACGCCCTGGTCCGCGAGCTGTGCGCGCCGCGGGCCGCCCGCCGTACCGTCGACGGCGACCTGGTCGGCGGTGGGGACGCCGAGGAGACCCCCGCGGCGGAGCCGGCCGAGCTGATGGTGGTCGGCGACGCCGACCAGTCGATCTACGCCTTCCGCGGGGCGAGCATCCGCAACATCATGCAGTTCGAGGAGGACTTCCCGCAGGCCCGCACGATCCTGCTGGAGCAGAACTACCGCTCCACGCAGACCATCCTCGACGCCGCCAACGCGGTGATCAGCCAGAACAAGGGTCGCAAGCCCAAGAACCTGTGGTCCGACGCCGGCGAGGGCGCCCCGCTGGTCGGCTACGTCGCCGACGACGAGCACGACGAGGCGCGCTTCGTGGCCGAGGAGGTCGACCGGCTCACCGACGAGGGCCTGGCCAAGCCCGGCGAGGTGGCGGTCTTCTACCGCACCAACGCGCAGAGCCGGGTGTTCGAGGAGGTGTTCATCCGTGTCGGCCTGCCGTACAAGGTCGTCGGCGGCGTCCGCTTCTACGAGCGGCGTGAGATCCGCGACGCGCTGGCCTACCTGCGGCTGCTGGCCAACCCCGCCGACACCGTCTCGCTGCGCCGGATCCTCAACGTGCCCAAGCGCGGGATCGGCGACCGCGCCGAGGCCTGCGTGGAGGCGCTGGCGAGCCGCGAGCGGATCACGTTCTGGGAGGCGCTGCGGAGGGCCGACGAGGCGCCGGGCATCGCCACCCGCTCGCTGAACTGCATCCAGGGCTTCGTCACGATGGTCGACGGGCTGGCCGGGCTGGTCGCCGAGGACACCCCGGTCGACGGCGTGCTCGAGGCGGTGCTCGCCGACACCGGCTACGTCGCCGAGCTCGAGGAGTCGTCCGACCCGCAGGACGAGACCCGGGTCGAGAACCTCGCCGAGCTGCTGGCCGTGGCCCGCGAGTTCGCCGACGAGTCCGCCACCGGCACGCTCGCGGAGTTCCTGGAGCGGGTCGCGCTCGTCGCCGACGCCGACCAGATCCCCGACCCCGACGAGGACGACCAGGGCGTCGTCACGCTGATGACGCTGCACACCGCCAAGGGCCTGGAGTTCCCGGTGGTGTTCCTGACGGGTCTCGAGGACGGCGTGTTCCCGCACATGCGCTCCATGGGCGACGCCAAGGAGCTGGAGGAGGAGCGCCGGCTGGCGTACGTCGGGCTCACCCGCGCCCGCCAGCGTCTCTACGTCTCCCGGGCGGTGGTGCGCTCGGCGTGGGGCAGCCCCCAGCACAACCCCGCGTCGCGGTTCTGCGACGAGATCCCGCTGTCGCTGGTCGACTGGCGGCGCACCGAGGCGGCCCAGACCTCGTGGGCCAACACCTCGGCGACCAGCCGCGCCGGCGACCAGGGGCGCCCGCGCAGCACCTGGACCGGCGCCTCCACGGTGACCGCTGCCAGCGCCCGCCGCCCGGTGCCCTCGCTGCAGCCCGGCGACAGGGTCGTGCACGACTCGTTCGGCATGGGCACCGTGGTCGCCCTGCGCGGGGAGGGGGAGCGCACCCAGGCCGCGGTCGACTTCGGCTCCCAGGGCGTCAAGCAGCTGCTGCTGCGCTTCGCGCCGATCGAGAAGCTCTGACCGGCTCAGGTCCCGGCTCCGGCTGCCGAACGGCAGTGGGACACCAGCCGAGTCGAGGAGGCCTGCCATGGAGACCGCGATCAGCCGGATCGCCGCCGGCGTGGGCGTGGTGTACGTCCTGGTCGGGCTCGCCGGCTTCGTGGTGACCGGCGCCGGAAACCTGACCGGTCACGGCAGCCACCTGCTGGTGTTCCAGGTCAACCCGCTGCACAACATCGCCCACCTGGCGCTGGGTGCGCTGCTGCTGGTCGGCGCCTCGCGGGGCGCGACCGCGGCCCGCCAGGCGATGGTCGCCGTCGGCCTGGTCTTCCTGCTGCTGGGCGGGATCGGCCCCGCCATCGCGGGCACGCCGGCCGACCTGGTCGCCCTGAACGGCGCCGACCACCTGCTGCACGGGGTCACCGCCGTGGTGCTCATCCTCTCGGGCCCGGTGCTGGGCCGACGACTGCAACCGGCGGTCTGATGACCGGGCGCGGCGTGCGCCGGGGTGCCGGAGCGGCGCGCCTGCTCGACCGGGTGCCGCTGGTGGTCAAGGTCGGTCTGCCGGTGCTCACGGTGAGCATCGGCTCCGCCCTGCTGCTCGAGCACGCCACAACCGCCGAGGTCCTCGCCCAGTGTGCGCTGGTCTCGGACGGCACCAGCTCGGTGTGCGCCGACGACCAGGCGGTCAGCGCGATCGGGGCGAAGGTGGCCCTGCTCGCCGCCGACGTCACCGCGGTCACCCTCGTCGCCCTGTGGCTGGTGTTCCACACCTTCGTGCTGCGGCCCGCCGGCCGGCTCGCCCGCGCGGCGGCCCGGGTCGCCGACGGCGACCTCGACGTCCGCCTGGGCGTGCAGCAGCGACCGGGCACCCGCGACGAGCTGGTCCGGGTCGGCGCCGAGTTCGACCGCATGGTCGCCTCGGTCGCCGAGCACCAGCGGCAGGTCCGTAACATCGTCGACACCGCCTACGACGCGTTCGTCAGCGCCGACAGCCAGGGCCGGGTGGTCGACTGGAGCAGCCAGGCCGAGCGGCTCTTCGGCTGGACCCGGGAGCAGGCGATGGGCCTGGAGCTCGGCGGCCTGATCGTGCCCGAGCGGTACCGCGAGCAGCACCGCGCCGGGCTGGCCGCGGCCGCCGAGCGCGG
>JALZDI010000034.1 GCA_030862655.1 Actinomycetota bacterium
CACCACCACCGAGGTGGCGCGCGCGATCGCCACCCATGCCGACCTCAACAACCGGCAGGAGCCAGGCGTCACGGTCGTCACCAACGCACTGAACATCGCCAACGAGCTCACCGTCCGCCCGCACGTGAAGATCGTGCTCACCGGCGGCGTCGCCAGGCCACAGTCCTACGAGCTCATCGGTCCGCTGGGCAACAAGGTTCTCGACGAGCTCTCGCTGGACATGGCCTTCCTCGGCGTAGACGGGTTCGACCCTCAGCTGGGGGCCAGCGCCTTCCACGAGGGCGAGGCCAGCATCAACAGCCTCATCGCGCAGCGGGCCCGTCGGGTCGCGGTGGTCGCGGACGCATCCAAGCTGGGCCACCGTGCGTTCGCGCGCATCTGTTCGGTGGCCGAGGTCGACGTGCTCGTGACCGACTCCGCGGCCCCGGCTGACATGGTCCAGCGGTTCGAGGACGCGGGCGTCGACGTCGTACAGGCCTAGCCGGCGGTCAGCGCCGCACGACCTGCTCCACGGTGACCGCGCGCTGGAACCGGGCCGCGAGGTCGAGGTCGACCTCGCCGGCGCGGGGCATGGTGACCGCGGCGGCAGACAGGGCGACCGCCTCGGCCAGCATGGTCGGCCAGGCGTCACCGCGCGCCAGCCCGCGGGCGAGTGCAGCCGTGCAGGCGTCACCGGCGCCCGTGGGGTTGCCGTCGACCCGGGCCGGCGGGCGTGCGCTCAGGTAGCCGTCCCCGGCGAGCGCGAGAACGCCGTCGGGACCCAGCGATGCGACCACCGCGCCGGCGCCGGTGTCGCGCAGGCACGCGACGGCGGCGAACGGGTCGTCGAGGCCCGTGACCTCGGCGAGCTCGGCGGCGTTCGGCTTGACCACCGCCGCACCGGCCTCGACGGCCGCGCGCAGGGCGGCCCCGGAGGCGTCGACGACGGTTGTAGCCCCGTGCTCTGCGGCCAACCCGACCAGCGACGCGTAGGCGTCCGGCGGCAGCCCCGGCGCGAGGCTGCCACTGAGCACGACCACCTCGGCCGCTGCGGCCAGGTCGGCGAAACTGTCCCGGAAGGATGCCCACTCGTCGTCCTGCACCAGTGGTCCGGGCTCGTTGAACAGCGTCGCGTCGCCGTCGTCCGTGCCGTGCACGGCGAGGGTACGGCGGGACTCGCCGCCGATCTGCACCATCGCCTGGGGCAGCCCCGCATCGTCGAGGTCTGCGCGGATCCGGTCTCCGGTGACACCACCGGTCAGCCCGGTGACCATGACGTCCTCGCCGGAGGCGGCAAGAACCCGGGCGACGTTGACCCCTTTACCGCCGGCCACGGCGTGGACGTCACGCACCCGGTGGGTGGCATGGGGCCGCAGCGCGTCCACCCGGTAGGTCACGTCCAGGGCGGCGTTCAGCGTGACGGTGAGGATCACGGGACCGGGACGGTACTCCACCGGGCAGTCCACACCCGAGCCCGCACTGCACCTGCCCGACGACAGGGTTTGACGCGGCCTGTGGAAGACTCTAAAGTCAACATCAACTGATTTTAGAACACTGAGGGGTCACGATGAGACACGCCGGTCAGCCGGGACGCGAGACGACCGCCCGACAGTCGCTCGAGGTCGCCGCCGATGCAGGGACGAACCTGCTCGCGTGGAGACCCCGCGTGGCGCCCGAGACGGCCTCGGTCGACCTGGCGGCAGCCGAGCGCGCGGCCGCCGCCATGCTCTCCGCGCTCGGGCTGCCCGTGGACAGCGTCGGCATGGCCGAGACGCCGCGGCGGATGACGGAGGCCTACGCCGAGATGCTGGACGTGGGAGCGTTCGACTTCACCACCTTCCCCAACAGCGAGGGGTACGACGAGCTGGTGCTGGTCGAGAACATCCCGGTCCGGTCGCTGTGTGAGCACCACATGCTCCCGTTCGTGGGAGTCGCCCACGTCGGCTACCTACCCGACAAGCGGATTCTCGGGCTCTCGAAGTTCGCCCGCGTCGTGAACTTCTTCAGCCACCGACCGCAGACGCAGGAGCGGTTGACCATGCAGATCGCCGAGCACCTCCAGGAGAAGCTCGCACCGCGTGGCGTGGGAGTGGTGATCGAGGCTGAGCACACCTGCATGAGCCTGCGCGGCGTCCGGGCCGTGGGCACGCGAACGATCAGCTCCACCCTGTTCGGGATGCTGCGCGAGAACCCGTCCTCACGCGCGGAGTTCCTCTCCCTGACTCGCAGTCGCAAGGAGGCGTGATGGACACGTTCGTGATCGTCGGCGCAGGCATTGCCGCCGCGAAGGCCGCCGAGGGCTTACGCGGGGGCGGCTTCGACGGGCGCTCGTTCTGTGCGGCGCCGAGGCCCACCTGCCCTACGAACGCCCACCGCTGTCCAAGGGCTTCCTGCTCGGCACCGAGGAGCTCGAGACGGCGTTCGTGCATCCCCCGGGCTGGTACGACCAGCACCAGGTCGACCTGCGGCTCGGGACACCCGTCGCCGGGCTCGACGTGCACGCTCACACCGTGACCACCGACCAGGAGAGCGTCGGCTACGACCGGCTGCTGCTCGCCACCGGGTCCACGCCGCGTCGACTTCTGATCGCCGACGACAGCGGCGCGCCGGTCGCCTGCCTTTCGCACGATCGAGGACAGCCAGCGCCTCAAGTCCGCGCTGCAGCAGGGAAAGCGTCTCGCCATCATCTGTGGCGGCTGGATCGGGCTGGAGGTCGCGGCCGCGGCGCGCACCGCCGGCGTCGTCGGTGTCGGCGCGACGCCCAACACCGCACTCGCGGAAGACGCCGGCCTCGAGACCGCCAACGGGGTCGTCATCGACGAACACCTGCGCGCCTCGCACCCTGACGTCTTCGCGGTCGGCGACATCGCCGATGCCTACCACCCGGTCATGCAGCGCCGTCTCCGCGTCGAGCACTGGGACAACGCGATCGAGCAGGGGCTGACCTGCCCGGAACATGCCCGGCGCCGAGGAGCCGTACGCGCGGCTGCCGTACTTCTTCACCGACCGGTACGACCTCGGCAGCGAGTACGTCGGCAGCCTCGGTCCAGACGGCTACGACCAGGTGGTCTTCCACGGCGACGTGCCGGGCCGGTCGTTCACCGCATTCTGGCTGAAGGACGGCCGGGTGGTCGCCGGGATGCACGTCAACGACTGGGATGCCATCGACCCGATCCGCGCCATCGTCACCGCCGGACGGGTCGACCTCCCCACGCTCCTTCGACTCCCGCACGCCGCTGCACGTGCTGGCCGAGAAGCTGACCAGCCGCTGAGCCGTTCACGCCGCCGCTCCCTGCGACGCGTCCTGGCCCGCGCAAGGGTTGGACCGGACCGCGTTTCCGCGGTCATGAGGCGACCAGATCCTGCTGCTCGGCCGCGGGGCGTCGCGTGGTGATGCGGCCGGTGAGTCCGACGACGCCGGCGAGCGGGCGGCCGAGCCGGCGACCCAGCTTGCGCCTGGTCTTCTCCACGTAGCCGTTGGGCAGAGAGAGCCGGATGACCTTGGACCAGGCCGAGACCACCTGCTGGGGCAGCGGCCCGGTCGTGTAGGTGAGGCCGTACTCGTCGAAGATGTCCCGCACCCGCGGGGCGATCTCCTGGTAGCGGTTGCTGGGCAGATCCGGGTAGAGGTGGTGCTCGATCTGGTACGACAGGTTGCCGGTCATGATGTGCATCGCCTTGCCGCCGGAGATGTTGGCCGAGCCGAGCATCTGGCGCAGGTACCACTCGCCGCGTGTCTCCCCCTCGATGGAGCGGCGCTCGAAGGTCTCGACGCCCTCGGGGAAGTGACCGCACATGATGACCGAGTGGGTCCACAGGTTGCGGACGAGGTTCGCCGTCGCATTCGCGCCGAGGGTGTGCAGGGCCGAGGGGCCCGACAGCAGCGGGTGGGCGAGGTAGTCCTTCGTCACCTGCCCGCGGATCTTCTTCAGGGCCTGCCTGACGCGCGCCTGGAACTCGGGGCTGCGGCGACGACGCCGAGAGGGCAGGTTCTTGCCCAGCTCGAGGTCGTAGGCCGCGATGCCGTACTCGAAGAAGCACGCGTTGATGAGGTTCCAGAGCGGCTG
The DNA here is from genome assembly GCA_030862655.1 of Actinomycetota bacterium. The sequence continues at coordinate 4,047 of JALZDI010000034.1, forward strand.
CCCGAGGTAGACGGGATGCCAACGCTGGTCCTCGTCGACGCGCATGATGCCGTAACCGAGGTCATTGTCGCGGCCGACCACGTTGGTGTAGGTGTGGTGAAGCTCGTTGTGCGAGTGCTTCCACTGCTCCGACGGAGAGGCGTTGTCCCACTCCCAGGTGGTGGAGTGGATCTTGGGATCGCGCATCCAGTCCCACTGGCCGTGCATCACGTTGTGGCCGATCTCCATGTTCTCGAGGATCTTGGCCACCGACAGCGCGGCGGTGCCGACCAGCCATGCCGGCGGGAACAGCGAGAACAGCAGCAGCGCGCGGCTCGACAGCTCCAGCTTGCGCTGCACGTCGATGACCTTGCGGATGTAGGCCGCGTCGGACGCACCGCGCGAGGCGACGATGTCGGCGCGGATCGCGTCGAGGCGACGGCCGATCTCCTCGATGTCCTCGGTGCGCAGGTGGGCGATCGGGTTGTCGGTCTTCTTCTGCAGGACAGTCATGGGTCTCCTTCTCAGAGGTCGATGTCGCAGGCGCCGGCCGCGGCCGAGACGCAGGTCTGGATGACGACGCCGTCGCCGGGGACAGCCGTGGTCACGTCGCCGGAGCGCAGGTCGCGCACCGCGCCCTCGCGCAACGGCAGCACGCACGAGTAGCAGATGCCCATCCGGCAGCCGGAGGGCATCAGGAGACCGGCCCGCTCCCCGGCGTCCAGCAGGGGGGTTGCACCGTCGACCTCCAGGACGGTGCCGGCGCGGGTGAACCGGACCGTGCCGCCGTCTCCGGGCTCGGCGAGCGTGGTCCGGAACCGCTCCGTGTGCAGACGGTCCCCCCGGCCGAGGGCGTCCCACTGGTCCTCTATCGCGTCGAGGAGACCGGCCGGCCCGCAGGCCCAGGTCTCCCGCTGCGTCAGGTCGGGCACCCGTGAGTGCAGCGCGGTCACGTCGAGCCGGCCGTGGTCGTCGGTGTGCTGCTCGACCAGCCGCAGCCGGCCGGCTTCGGCGAGGGCACGCAGCTCGTCGCCGAAGATCACGTCGTCGGCGCTTGACTCCGAGTGCACGAGGACGACGTCCTCGAGCCGGTGCATGCCCGCCCGCAGCATGCCCATCACCGGCGTGATGCCGCTGCCGCCGGTCACGAACAGGACCTTGCGCGGTGCGGGGTCGGGGAGCACGAAGTCACCGAGCGCCTGGTCGAGGTGCACCAGCTGTCCCGGCCGCAGCTCCTGGGCGAGGTGGGCGCTGACCAGACCGCCGGGGACCGCCCTGGCCGTGATGGTGAGCAGACCGTCGGCAGCACCGGGAGCAGACGTCAGCGAGTACGACCGCCAGCGCCGCACCCCGTCGACGTCCAGACCGACCCGCAGATACTGCCCGGGCCGGTGCCCGCGCCAGGCCCCGCCGGGGCGCAGCACGACGGTCACCGCGTCGGCGGTCTCCGGGCGGACGTCGACCACGCGGGCGCGCAGGTCGGCGCCGGGGCGCAGCGGTCGGAACATGTCGAGGTAGTCGGCTGGGTCGCGCGGGTGCGACATGGCCGCCGCCGCCTGCCAGACCCGGTCCCGCAGGCGTCGTCGGGCGCCGCCGGGGGACTCGGGGCCGTGCACGGGCTTACTCATGCACCCAGTATTCTCGACCCACGGTGTAAGTTCATGACCACAGAACGTGAATCATCTTAGTTTGATTGTTCGGAGCGAACAGACTTGAGCGAGCGTGACCCGACCCGACATGCGCGCCGCACCGCTTGGGGCGCGACCGAGCTCGACCTCGGCGAGGACACCCTCGGCCGGCTGCGCTCTCGGCTCCCCGCCGTCGCCGAGGACACCGTGCGCGCGGTCACCGTCGAGGTTCCCGCCTACGCCAACGCCCTGGCCGGACCGATGGGCGCCAACATCCAGAGCGCGGTACAGCTCGCGCTCGGCGGTTTCCTCAGCCTGGTCAGCCGACCCCGCGGCAGCGACCCCGGCACGCCGCTGGCGCCCGCGCTGGAGGGGGCCTACTCTCTGGGCCGGGGCGAGGCACGCAGCGGCCGCAGCATGGACGCCCTGCTCGCCGCCTATCGGGTCGGGGCGCGGGTGTCCTGGCGGGACCTGTCGGCCACCGCGGTCGAGGCCGGCCTCTCCGCGGGGACGCTCTCCAAGTTCGCCGAGCTGGTGTTCGCCTACATCGACGAGCTCTCGGCGGCCAGCGTGGCCGGCCACACCGACGAGCTGGCCACGACCGGCCGGGTACGGCAGCGCTACCTGCAGCGCCTCGGCCGGAGCCTGCTACGCGGCGACCCTGCCGACCGGCTGGCCGCCTCGGCCGAGCGCGCGGACTGGGAGCCACCCCGCACGCTCACCACCGTGCTGCTGCCCAGCTCCCACGCGCGGACCGTGCTCGGCTCGCTCGACCAGCGCACCCTGCGACCCGAGGAAGACCTGCCCGACCTCGTGGACGAGGACGAGTCCGAGCTCGCGGTCCTGCTGGTCCCCGACGCCGACGGCGCAGCGCGCGGCGCACTGATGCAGACGCTGCGGGGCCATCAGGCTCATGTCGGCCCGGCTCGGCCGTGGACGCTCGTGCGGGCGTCGTACCTTCGGGTTCTCCGCGCCCGGCGTCTCGACCTCCCGAGCCAGGGCAAGTCCCCCGTCGACACCGAGCAACACCTCACTTGGCTCGTGACCACCTCCGACCCCGCCGCTCTGGCCGACCTGCGCCGCCAGGCGCTCGCCCCCTTCGACGACGTCCGCCCGAGTACGGCCGAACGGCTCATCGAGACGCTGCGGGAGTGGCTGCTCCGCCAGGGCCGCCGCGACGATGTGGCGAAGGCTCTGCACGTGCACCCGCAAACCGTGCGCTATCGGATGGGCCAGATCCGCGACCTTCTCGGTGACCGGCTCGGGGACCCCGATGCCGTCCTTGCGCTCACGGTGGCGCTCGCATGCAACCCGACGCGCGCGGCCCGGTCGGATAACGGCGTTCTGCTCCCCTCGGATGACGGCACTCGGTGACACAGTCGCGGGCTCCCATTGTGGTCTGCTCGGGCGTTGGTAGCGTGTCCGCGCCAGTCGACTCCACGACGTGGAGCAGGGAACCCGGTGCGAATCCGGGACTGACGCGCAGCGGTATGGGTGACGGGCGGGCCAGCCTCACGGCAGCCACTGGACCGGAGGGTCCGGGAAGGCGCCCCGCACCGGACGGAGCCCGAGTCCGAAGACCTGCTGGCCCTTGCGGCGAACGCCGCCAAGGTCGCTCACCGGCTTCGCGCACGAGCCCAGACCTCGAAGGACGCACATGTCGGCCAGACCCACCGCCCGTAGTCGTCCCGACCGGTGCCCCGGCGTCCTCCGCCCGTGGCCGGCCGACGACGGCGCCCTCGTCCGGATCCGGCTGGTCGGCGGGGAGCTGCCGTCGTCGTCGCTCGCGGGGCTGGCGGCGGTCGCACACAGGTACGGCGACGGCGAGGTTCACCTCACCGGACGGGCCAACCTCCAGCTCCGGGGGCTGCCCTTTGTCGACGGCCGCCTCCCCGACGCGGTCGTCGACGCCATCGCGGCGACCGGCCTCCTCCCCTCCCGCAGCCACGAGCGCGCCAGGAACGTGATGGTCTCCCCCGCCTCCGGCATCTCGGGTGGTCGCGCGGACCTGCGGGGGACCGCTCGGGAGCTCGACCGGCTGCTCTGCGCCGACCCCGGTCTCGCCGCGCTGCCGGGCCGGTTCCTCTTCGTGCTCGACGACGGCCGGGGGGACCTCGCCGAGCGAGACGCCGACCTCGGCTGTGTCGCCCTCGACACCTCCTCGGTGCAGGTGCGGGTCGGGTCGCGCGGCTGGGGACCGACCGTCAGCGTCACCGATCTGCCGGCCACGCTGGTCGACCTGGCCCGTCGGTTCCTCTCGCGACGCGGTCAGGGCCCGGCGGCGGCCTGGCACGTCGACGAGCTGACGACCCCGCTGCTCGACCTCGGCGCACCGGACCGGAGTGCGCTCGTCGCAACCCCTGCCCTCCCCTATGGGCCGGGCCCGGCCGGTGATCACGTGGCGGTTCCGGAAGGACGCCTCGACGCACCGACCGTGCGCGATCTGACGGCCAGGGGCGACCTGCTCGTCGTCACTCCCTGGCGGGGCATCCTCCTGCCGGCAGCGGAGGCGGCATGAGCAGACCGACCAGCCGCTACACCTACCTCGACGACGGCGCAGCGATCTACGCCGAGTCGTTCGCCACCATCCGGCGCGAGACGCGCATGGACCACCTGCCGGCCGACGCGGAGACGACCGCGGTGCGCATGGTGCACGGGACCGGGCAGCCCGACCTGGTCGACGCGCTCGTCGTACACGCACGGCTTGTCGGGGACGCGCGTACGGCGCTGCGGCTCGGCGCTCCCATCCTCACCGACGCGCACATGGTCGCCTCCGGGGTGACGCGGTCCCGACTGCCCCGCGACAACAGGGTCCTGTGCCTGCTCGACGACCCGCGGGTGCCGGGCCTGGCGCGTGCCTGGGGGACGACGCGGTCGGCTGCGGCGGTCTCCCTGTGGAAGCCGCACCTCGACGGCGCGGTCGTGGCCGTCGGCAACGCGCCGACGGCCCTGTTCCACCTCCTGGAGATGCTGCTGGACGGGGCTCCCCGACCGGCCGCGATCCTCGGGTGCCCGGTCGGGTTCGTCGGGGCGGCCGAGTCGAAGGAGGCCCTGGCCGGACTGGCCGGCGACCACGGCATCGACGTGCCGTTCCTGACCGTGCACGGGCGCCGGGGCGGGTCGGCCATGACCGCCTCGGCCCTCAACGCGCTCGCCCGGGAGGCGGAGTGACGGGACGGCTCTACGGCGTCGGACTGGGTCCCGGGGACCCCGAGCTGGTCACGCTCAAGGCGGCCCGCCTGATCGCCGGCGCGGACGTCGTCGCGTTCCACGCGGGCGTCGGCAAGCGGTCCAACGCGCGCCGGATCGCCGCCGGCCTCATCCCGCCGACGGCGGCCGAGGTCGAGCTCCGCTACCCGGTGACCACCGGCCGGACCGACCACCCGGGCGGGTACGCCGGGGCGCTCGCCGACTTCTACGAGGAGTCCGCCCGCCGGCTGGCGTCGCACCTCGACGTGGGCCGGACGGTGGTCCTGCTCGCCGAGGGCGACCCGTTGTTCTACGGGTCCTTCATGTACATGCACGACCGGCTCGCCGAGCACTACCCGACCGAGATCGTTCCCGGCGTGCCGGCGTTCGCGGCTGCGACGGCGTCCGTAGCCTCCCCACTCGTTCGGCAGACCGACGTGCTGACGGTCCTCCCGGGCACGCTGCCGGAGCACGAGCTCGCACGCCGGCTCGCCGACACCGACGGCGCCATCATCATGAAGCTCGGACGGACCTTCCGGTCGGTCCGCTCGGCCCTGGCGCAGGCCGGACGCCTCGAGCACGCGCTGTACGTCGAGCGCGCCTCGATGGGCGAGGAACGCCGGATGCCCGTCGCCGACGTCGACCCGGCCACTGTGCCGTACTTCTCGCTGATCGTCGTCCCCGGCGACAGCCTGCACACCGACCCGGGGGGCCGGCGCGGCGAGCCGGTCGCGGCACCGGAACCGGAGACCCGGACGAGTGCGGACCTGCTGGTCGTCGGGCTCGGCCCCGGTCCCGACGAGTGGCTCACCCCGGAGGCCGCAGACGCGCTGGCCGGCGTGGACCACGTCGTCGGCTACGCGCCGTACCTGAACCGCGTCCCCCAACGGCCGGGGCTGACCAGGCACGTGTCGGGCAACACCGTCGAGCTCGACCGCGCCCGGCTGGCCCTCGACCTGGCTCGGCGTGGCGAGCGGGTCGCGGTCGTCTCCGGCGGCGACGCCGGTGTTTTCGGGATGGCCGCGGCGGTGTTCGAGGCGCGCGAGGACCCGTCGTTCGCCGACGTCGAGGTCCGCGTACTGCCGGGGGTCAGCGCCTTCCAGGCGGTCGCAGCCCGCGCCGGCGCACCGATCGGCGCGGACTTCGCGGTGGTCAGCCTCTCCGACCGGCTCAAGCCGTGGCCGCTGATCGAGCAGCGTCTGCGCGCGGTCGCCTCCGCGGGTCTCGTGCTGGCGATCTACAACCCCGCGTCACGCTCGAGGACCCAGCAGATCGTGCTGGCGCAGAAGGCACTGCTGGACCACCTCCCCGCCGCCACGCTCGTGGTGGTCGGACGCGACGTGGGGCGCGCGGAGGAGTCCCTGACGGTGACCAGCCTGGCCGACCTCGACAC